>NZ_VFPL01000002.1:0-300000 GCF_006716645.1 Arcticibacter tournemirensis
CATAAGTTTAGAAGTAGTGTAACTCAAATTGTTCTCATAGATCTCTGCAGGTTTTTTTGTAACGGTCCACGATCCTCTAACCTTCCACATACTCAGCCATTCCGGCAGATCGCCCATCAACTCAGATACTACAACGCTCCCCGCTACCGATGGATAGAAGTAAGAACGGACATTAGATGCCTGAGTGGAACTCCAGTCGTTCCTGCCGGTTACATCCAGATACACCGCGTTATTCCATGAAAGGGTCATCTTCCCGTAAGCACTGTTGATCTGTTGCGCCCAGGTTCCATAATTATTAACAATCGCATCTACGCCTGCAGTAGTTGAGGCCACAGCGTTTGCTAACGAATACCATCCTGGCACTGAAAGACCGTTTCTAGTACGCGCTCCAAACTCACGATTTTTAAAATAAAAAATACTTCCCCCTGCTAATGCATCAATATTCCACTTTCCGGCAAAACTCTTATTATAATTCACAATAAGGTCACTATTTATACTATTTCCCCAAAGCTGGTCAAAACCGAAGAGTCCTTTTCCGTTAAATGCAAAGTTGAAGTTTGATCCAAGCGATCCCCCGTTGGTTGAAAAGATGCCGGCCGGATTCCTGATACTTTCCTCATTCTTGTAATAATCATATCCATTTCTGAACATAATCTTCAGGTCTTTGCTTACGGCATAGTTCATGATCAGACTGGCGTTTAGCTTGTTCTGCTCCACTCCTTTTAACTTCTCATAAGCAATTAGGTACGGATTGTCGTACCAGGCATTGTACATCCAGTTTTGCTTAACATTAGGAGTCACCCAATAGTCGCGATACTGACGGATATCGTAGTCCGGGCCTGTCCACATCATAATCTGGTAAATGTACCCCTGGGTTCCATAACCACCTCCCCATACCTGTGGTGCCTGATTGCGGCTATATCCCATATGCCCTTCCAGAGTTAACTTTTCGGCCATCTTGATCTCGCCGCTCATGGTGTAGTTGTAGATATTCAGCTTCTGATTTGGAAATTGGCCTTTGTTGTGGATCTGGTTTAATCCCACCCTGAAAAAGCCCTTTTCGCCACCTTGCGTAAGGCTAATATTATTATTGGTAATAAAACCTGTTTGCATGAAATTCCTAAGGTTGTTCTTCCCGCTTGATACTAAAGGCATCATCTCTTCCTGCTTAGTAACAGGATTCCACTGTTTTTCCTCGTTGCCTATGTCCAGCTTAGGCCCCCACACATAGTCGTTACCGATCTTGCCATTTAGACCATGTCCATAAGAAGTTTGTGTTTTGGGTATAGCGATATAGCCCAGGGTCATCATCGTATTGCTGTTGACGTCTATGCTTATCTTATCCGACTTGCCTTTTTTTGTAGTGATCATTACTGCACCCTTTGCACCACGAGAGCCATAAAGGGCAGCCGCAGTAGGGCCTTTTAACATGTTGATGCTTTCGATATCGTCGGCTGGGATATCCCTGAGAGTCATATTTTGATACGGAATTCCGTCAATTACCAGCATAGGGTCTTCGCCGCGCATCTGTAAGACCGGAGTAGCGTTAAATTCTGTCGAGTTTTTCACCACTAGTCCGGCAACCTGCCCGGTTAAAGAGGTTGCCATATCCACCCCTTTTACGGTTTGAAGCTTGTTCCCTTTGACAGTCTGGACTGCATACCCGAGTGCTTTCTCTTCCCTCTTTATACCCAGAGCAGTTACGACTACTTCAGTTAGCTGGTTGTTCTCGGAACTGAGAAATACGTCTACAGACGACCGGCCAACTAACTCCTCCTCTTGTTGATTAAAACCTACCGACCTGAAGATTAACACAGCGTTGGCATCTGACACCGTCAAACTAAAGGTTCCGTTTTCGCGTGTAGCGGTGGCATTCCGTGTCCCCTTTTCTGTAACGGTAACGGCAGCAACGGGTATCCCCTTTTCGTCTCTTACAGTCCCCGAAACCTTCAACTGGTTTTCTTTAATGGTTGCCCCCGTTCCGGCTTCGGCCTCCGTTGACGTCGTCTTTGGGGAAGCCTCCTTTATCCTGCTTTTCTCCACAATAGTATAGAGATGAGGCTTTACATATAAAAATACGAGCTCATTGGGATAAAGGACGCCTTTCAAAACATCTTCAAGCGACTTGCCCTGAAGCTTGTCAAGGTTGTAGCTGGTCACCTTGTCTTTGAGAAGTACCGGATCGTAAGCAAACTCTGCTTTGTAGATCCTTGTGATCTTTTTTAAGGCTTCGCTTACAGGAATGGATCTCTGTGCATACGCCTGGTTAAATGCTATCATCAAAAATAGCAGAAACATCCTAAAGTAATTTTGCTTCATAATCAAATTTTGGTTTAAAAAAGCTTTTTAGTTTTCCTTTCAGTAGGATGTGTCCGGTCCCCGACTTTTTACCCCAGCGATTTAAATATTTTTTTATCAGTGGCAAAAAAAACCTTCTTTACCGATCCGTCAAATACAATAGCATGTATGAGAGGTTTTGTGAAAGTCGCCAAATTTGGTATTGAATTCAAAAAAGCCTATTCTTATGCCGCGTAAGAGTAAGCATAATAACCGATGCGGGGACTCAATTATAAGCTGTTTTAATCACCAGATTCGATTTACACGATGGATAACCCTGTTCTCCTTAACAAGGTCATAGAAGGCGATATAGAAGCATATTCTCTTTTATACAAGGAGTACTATCGGAAGTTGTATAATTATGGGCGTAAGTTTAGTCATGATACCGCGCTTGTAGAGGACTGTATCCAGGAGATTTTCTTTGATCTATGGAGCCGGAGAGATAAGCTTAAAAGAATTGACTCGTTAAACAGCTATCTATACTCTGCCTTTCGCTATACGCTGATAAAAAGATTAAAAGAGCAGCAACGGCTGAGCCTTCGTGAGGAACACGAGGAGGATGCAACTTTTGAATTTTCTGTGGAAAACGTAATTATAGAACAGGAGCAAAATGCCGAAGATCATAAGAGCCTCAAAGAAGCCTGTAAATTCTTAACGCCGAGGCAGTATGAAGCTATCTTCCTTCGGTATTACGAGAAGCTTTCATATCAGGAAGTCGCCGATATTTTGAAAATATCAGTAAAAGCAACCTATAAGATTATGGCACGAAGTATATCAACCTTAAAGGACAACATTAAACTCTTGCTGTTTTTATGTTAAAAATTTATTAAGAGACGGGGTAAAAACAGCAAAAATGAACACGTATATATAGGATGGAAAAAAGAGATTTATATAGAAAATATTTACACTATGGAGAACCTGATTTCCTATCTGACGATTCCTTCCAGGACTGGGCTTTTAATCCCAATCCGGAGAACGAACTTTTCTGGACAGAAATGGAACAACTGTTTCCTGAAAAAAAAGATACTATACAAAAAGCGCTCTATACTTTAAGGTCGATCCGGTTTAAAGAACATATTCCTGATGAGCAGCAGGTGGATGCTGCATTTGCCAATCACATTGACTCGCTAAACAAAGCCGGACTGCTTGACTATTCCACCTCTGCAACTCAGCCACCTCGTCAGCTTTGGTACAATATCAGAAAAATAGCAGCTACTTTCATCGGACTTCTCCTGCTTTCGGGTCTTTACCTTCTCTTAAAAACCAGGGAACATGAGACGATTGTAAAAACAGATTTCGGAGAAACAAAGCAACTTGTTTTACCAGACGGCTCACAGGTGGAACTTAACGCCAATTCAAGTATCCGGTATGAGAAGGAGTGGAAGAAAGGAAGAAAACGCGAGATATGGCTTGAAGGAGAAGCATTGTTTAAAGTTGTGCATATCAATCAGGATTCGCTAAATGTAAGGCCGGAAGAATATTTTGTTGTCCGCACGGCGGGACTTAAGATAACTGTTCTTGGGACTGTTTTCGATGTAAGGCAGAGACGCGAAGTTACAGAGGTTGTGCTTCAGAAAGGTAAAGTGAAGGTTTCTTTTGACAGGAAGCATCTGGCTGATTTAATATTAACTCCCGGAAAGAGGATTGTGTATTCGAACCAGAATGTAAAGGAAGATCTGGTAGAAACACAAAACTATACCGCATGGAAAGAGAAAAAGCTTTTATTAATTAATCCTACTATAAAGGAGATCGCACAATACCTGGAAGATAATTTCGGGAAGAAGATAATTACCAGTGACAGCGCCTTAAACAATAAGATGATTGCAGGACCTATTCCCATTAGTTCACTGAATGATGCCTTATTCGTTATTTCAACAGTATCGAACGTAGACGTTATCAGGCGGGATAGTTCTACGATCTTGTTAAAGCGCCGATGAGTCATTTTATTTAAACCATACACTTATAAATAGATTACAAATTATGATGACCCGTACTTTTTTTACTAGCACAATCGTGCTCTTTTTGTCAGTGCTTTTACCATTTTCCAGCCCTGCGCAGAAAAAAACAACACTCAATATTGCCACCTTTAATATTCGCCTCAATACGGCTTCCGATAAGGAAAACGCCTGGCCTAACAGGAAAGACATGGTTAAAGAACTTATTCAATATCATGACTTCGACATTTTTGGGGTTCAGGAGGCTCTTGTCGTACAAATGAGCGATCTCTCTGAAATGTCGCAATATAGCCATGTAGGAGTCGGCCGTGACGACGGAAAAACCGGAGGTGAATTTTCCGCCATCTTTTATAAAAGTAAAAAGTATCAGGTAATTAAATCAGGAACCTTCTGGTTGTCACCAACTCCCGACAAGCCATCAAAAGGCTGGGATGCTGCATATATCCGCGTCTGCACCTGGGCCCAGTTTAGAGACAGGGCAAATGGAAAAGAGTTTTTCATGTTCAATACGCACTTCGACAACGAGGGAGTGCAGGCCAGGGAAAATGCAGCGAAGATGATTCTTGAGAAAATTAAAGCGATCTCTAATGCAAAATCTCCGGTTTTCATAACAGGCGACTTTAACTCCGATCCGTCAACAACTGCTTACGGAACTATTGTCGGTACTTTTTCAGATTCAAAATTGGTTTCATCTGCCAAACCCTACGGACCGGAAGAAACTTTTAACGGATTCAAATATCACACCTATACTACTGAAGTAACGGAAGGCCGTATTGACTTCATTTTTGTAAATAAAAATGTGCAGGTACTGAAATACGGCGTATTGACAGACAGTAAAGACCTTCGTTTCCCATCCGACCACTTCCCTATCGTTTGTAAGGTAAGTTTTTAAGACCTCCTGGTCGGGCTGCAACAATACCTGCAGCCTGACCAGTTTAAATCAATCCTTAATATTCGAGAATAGCCATGGAAGCAAATCCGGTTCAGCAAGGGCGGAATCCCAGCTATTGTGGTTAGCTTCAGGATAAACAGTAAACTTTACATCATTACCTTTTTTGTGAAGTTCTTCCACTATCCTTTCCGAAAATTGGGGATCCACGATATCATCTTTGGCACCGTGAAATATCCAGAGAGGAATCTTGCGATACTTCTTTACATTCTTCACATTGTCGCCGCCACAAATGGCAAAAGCAGCGGCAAATACCTCCGGCTTCCGGCGCAGTAGTTCAAAGGTGCCCATCCCGCCCATAGAGAGGCCTCCAACATAAATTTGCTGTTTATCGGCGTAGGGCTTTTCGAGCATTCTCTCTACCAACCCAAGTAAGGCATGCATTGCTTTCGTTGGCTCGCCTCCTTTTTGAAAATCGAAGGATCGCTTTCCAGTGCTGTCTGTGCTGATGTCAACATTTGCCCAATAACTATCTTTCGGGCATTGAGGAAAGATAATAATAGCAGGATAGTTCTTCCGGATGTCTTTCTTCAGAAATAAGCGGCCACCATGCGTCAACTGCGACTCGTTGTTATCGCCACTCTCCCCCCGTCCATGCAGGAAAAACAATACAGGATATTTTTTGCTGCTGTCAAAATCTTCTGGAAAAAGAATGCGGTATGGCAAGGTATCATTCTTCGATACAAAAGTACTGCGTTCATACTTTTTCAAATCCTGAGCTTCCAAAGATGCGGAAACCAGTATGATCAGGCTTAATAAAAAGAGTTTTAGTTTCATTTTTTAGTATCAAGTATCAAGATGTTAGTATCAAGATAATGGCTTAAACAAGAATTGCTTAGATACTGACAAATGTATCTTATTTAATATGAAGCAACAAGAATTAATGGATTAGCAGTTTCTGCTGCTTCCGGAATTGCGTAAGGCAGGTACAAAATAAAGGCCGCCTGACGCAATTGTTAGCTGAGTCAGGCGCCCTTTATTTCTCTTGTATATATAATATTTACTGCAGTTTAAAGTCAGCTTCTTTAACATCGCGGCTATTCGTGCCGATGAATACCTTGAAATCGCCGGGTTCTGCAACAAACTTCAAATCGTTGTTATAGAACTTGAGTTCCTCTTCCGTGATTTTGAAAGTAACCTCCTGCGACTCGCCCGCTTTCAGATTTATTTTTTTGAATCCCTTAAGCTCTTTCACCGGTCGTGTAATGCTTCCTACCATGTCGCGGATATAAAGCTGAACCACTTCCTTCCCTTCCTTCGAGCCGGTATTGGTTACCGTAACGCTTGCAGTTATTTCCTGTCCTGCTTTTAACGAAGTACTGCTAAGTTTTACATCGCTGTAATCAAACTTTGTATAACTTAAGCCGAACCCGAATGGATAAAGCGGATCGTTTGGAACATCTAAATAGTTAGACCGGAACTTGGTGAACCACTTTCCTTCAGCAAGAGGCCTTCCTGTGTTTTTATGATTGTAGAAGATTGGAACCTGACCCACGTCTATCGGGAAAGTCATCGTTAGCTTTCCTGAGGGATTTACATCTCCGAAAAGTACGTCTGCAATCGCGTCACCTGCTTCCGAACCGCCAAACCAAACGTTCAATATAGCAGGTACATTTTCACTTTCCCATTTTAACGTCAATGGTCTTCCTGTAAAAAGCACCAGTACTACCGGCTTCCCGGTTTTTAGCAGCTCAGCCAGCAATTCTGTCTGTACCTGCGGTATTCCGATATCTGTACGACTGGAGCTCTCGCCGCTCATCTCGGCCGACTCGCCTAATGCTGCTACAATAACGTCCGACTGGCGCGCAATTTCAAGAGCTTCTCTCCTGATTACATCAGCAGGGCGATTATCGCGACGCAGCGATTTACCAAACATAGTCGAGTTCGCTTCGAGTACTGAATCGGCAGTAAGGTTAGATCCCTTAGCATATAACACTTTAGCTTGTTTTCCCGCCGCATTTGTAAGACCTTTAAGCAACGAAACTGACTTACTGAAGTCTGCGGCAACGCTCCATGTTCCAGTCATATTCTCAGTTGCATCGGCGAGAGGCCCTACCAAAGCAATCGTACCATTCTTCTTCACTGGCAGAACGTTATTATCATTTTTAAGCAGGACAAAACTCTGTGCAGCCGTTGCTCTTGCCTCTTTGCGGAATGCAGGAGTGAAGATCTCTGTCTTGCTTCGCTTCACGTTGCAGTAACGATAAGGATCCTGAAATAACCCTAACTTATATTTGGCCTCGAGTATCCTGCGGCAAGCCATGTCTATTTCTTGCTGAGTGATTTTACCTTCCTGCAGCGATTGCTTCAAGGTTGTCAAAAATCCCTCTCCTACCATATCCATATCCACACCGGCTGCAAGAGCTAAAGCCGACACCGCTTTCAGATCACCTAATCCGTGATCGATCATCTCGTTAATGGCGGTATAATCGGTTACGACCATCCCGTTGAATCCCCATTGATTACGCAATACTTCCGTCATCAACCACTTATTTGCGCTGGCTGGAACACCCTCCACTTCGTTAAAAGAGGTCATTACACTTCCGGCACCTGCTTCAACGGCAGCTTTATAGGGTGGAAAATATTCATTGTACATCCTCAACCGGCTCATGTCTACCGTGTTATAGTCCCGACCCGCTTCAATAGCGCCATACAATGCAAAGTGCTTCACACATGATAAAATGGTATTGTTTTTTGAGAGGTCATCGCCCTGATATCCCTTCACCATTGCTTTCGCGATTTGCGATCCCAGGTATGGGTCTTCGCCGGATCCTTCGGAAGCACGTCCCCAACGCGCATCGCGTGAAATATCTGTCATTGGTGAGAATGTCCAGTTAATACCATCAGCACTCGCCTCAGTAGCGGCAATGCGGGCACTTCTTTCAATAAGCGGCATATCCCAGCTACATGATAATCCCAGGGGAATGGGAAAAACAGTTTGATAGCCGTGAATAACGTCCATCCCAAAGATCAGAGGAATTTTCAGGCGACTTTTTTCAACTGCAATTTTCTGAACATCCCTGATCTTCTCAACTGTTTTAATGTTAAATAAACCACCTACCTTTCCTTCTTTTATTTTCCCTGCAATATCTGAACTCGACGCTTGTCCGGTTGTAATATCGCCAGCGCCAGGGAGATTTAACTGGCCTAACTTCTCTTCCAGGGTCATCTTCTGCATAAGAGAAGAGATAAACTGATCCATTTTAGCGTCCTTCGTCGTCTGTGCCCTTGCACCAGATACTGTCACTACAAGTAAAAACAAACTCGCTTTAAAAAACTTCATTCTATTAAATTTTACTCTTAATTAATTTATTTCTATCACTTTGCCCCGGTTAGAGACCCCGTTTTCATTAAACGCTTCGATCGAAAAATAATATTTCTGATCAACCGACAAGCTCTTCAGATCTAACATATTATTATCATATGCCATCCACGAATTATATAGTTTATCGGGAGCTATTCCCCAAAGAATGTTATATCCCTGCGCATTCGACTGTTTACTCCAGGTTATTACAGCATCACGGCGGTCGGCTTTTCGCTTCACCGAAAAATTGGCGACCTTCCCGGGTGCTTTACCCTGGCCTTGTCCAAAAACACGGATGCCCGAAATAGCCAGGTTCGGCGTAGGAACATGGATGTTTTTATACCGTATATACCTTAGCGTTTGAGGTTCTGCGAGTTCAATATAGTCATTGGGAACGTCTTTATAACTATCTGACCTATCGACAACAGTCTTCCAGCTTTTCCCGTCAGACGATCCCTCGATCACATACCTGTGATAAAGTCCTCCAACCCTTCCGTACAAATCAGACTTATAATCATGGTAATTTAGCTGGACGGCAAAAACCTTTCCCGGCTTTTGAAGATCGATTTCAAGCCACTGCTTATCGTCATTTTTTTGCGCTACCCAAAATGTTCTGATACTTTCATCGGTAATGTAGTGAGGCTTAAACTCAGCGAGGGATGAAGATGCCCTAACTGGTTTTTTATATGACAACAACATCCAGCCTGTAAATTCACCCCCTTTACCAGCAACCGCAGGCGCATAATGGGGATAATCGCCAAAGGCGGTATTCGAATACATAAGACCGTCCTGGTCGAAGTAGGCAGGGAACATGCAGAGCCTTCGCTCCCAGTTCACATTTACCGAAACCGACATAGAAGCGAAATGCCAGTATCGGTTCGCCGGACCCAAAACGGTACTTCCATGGCCCGCTCCGTTAGCAAATCCGCCAGGCTTATAGAACACCGGATTGTTAGGTGCGTATTTATAAGGGCCTAGCGGCGAGCGACTCGTATAAACTCCATCGCCATATACATTAAATTCCGTCCCCGGCGCAGCGTACTGCATGTAATATATATTATTATGTTTGGTAAGCCATGCACCCTCCATATATCCTTTCAGAACGGTGTCTGCATGATTTTCACCAAAGCGCTCCCAGCCATGTTTGTCCCCGTCGAGCTTAAACAGTTCTACGGTTTCGCCAACAGGGCGGAAGTTCTTTTCGCGATCAAGCTTCTTTGCTCTTATGGGATATGTATTAGATGAGCCCCAGAACATATAGGCCTGTCCGTCGTCGTCAATAAAGAGGTCCGGATCCTGAAGATCGGTAAGGATATATGGGAGAGGTTTCCAATCGCCTTTTTTGGGATTATCCGTATAAAGAACGCTCATAGATCCCGAAGGATCGCCGGTAACGTATAAAACCGAATCTTTATAGTTATGAGCAGCAGGAGCATTCGAGCCCTGAAAGTACCATTTCTCAGGGCTTATAAAATTCCAGTTTAGAAGATCTGTTGAATGCCAGTATCCCATAGAGCGGGTTACGAACATATAATATTCACCCTTAAATTTCACCACAGCAGGGTCTGCCCCCGAGCGGTAAGATATATCTCTGGCAGCGTCGTAAATGGCATACGTATAATCAACATTGAGTGGATTACAGTAGGTGCTCATCTGAGTAGTCTGCGCACGGCTAAGCGAACTAGAGCAAACAAGCACCCATAAAATAGATAGTACTTTCATTGGTTTGCAGATGTTCGTTAATAGTTCCATATCGTCAGCTCGCTTTAATGGTCAAATTCAAAACCTAGCTTCTTAAGTCCGCTTTGCACTTCGGAGCTCGACATAAACAACTTCCAGAGCAAACCCGACCGTCCATTCTCAATCATCACCACTTCTGGTCCCTGATCAATTGCCAGATATCGTTGCGGATACCAGTTGTCTGTTTCGCTATACGCATCATAAAAACCATACTTTCCGAATATCTTATCACCAAGATCTTCATAAAGGTGACGTATTACCTGCATGGAATATTCAGGCGTATAGGGATATGAGGACAATGCCGCTGTCGGCGAAATAACTCCCCGGTCATCACCAGGCTGATGCCCTGCATAACCATCTACTGAATAACTTGAAGTCATGCCCCATGCATTTTCTCCATAGCCTTTGAATCCTTTCGGATTCTTTATAGCATACTCGCGATTAATCAGCGTATGGTTTTTATTCAGCAGCCAATAATCGGCGTAACGATCCCTTAGTCCCTTCGGATTTAAGCCGAGGTAAGAGTAGTGCGCCCAGAAAAGAGGGCCCACGCTGCCCGGAGCGCCGTTATGCGACAGAACGACCTTATACCCAAACTGCTCTGCATCCGACTTAATGGCACCGTTCTTAGCCCAGCCCTGATGATACACTTCAGCCGGTACTCCGTGAGTGGGTGAAGATGCCGCGAGCACGTACATTATCAGGCACTCATTATAACCAGTTACCGGGAAGTTCATTTCCCAATTATATTGGGGGCTCCAGTGCCAGTACAGAACATTCTGATTACCCTTACGATACCAGTTCCAGTCTATTCCTTTCCAAAGCATATCAGCCTTTTCAGCCAGTTTCCGTTCCTGTTCATTTCCATCTTTAAAATACTGTCTGACACAAATCAGGCTCTGAGCCATGAATGCAGTTTCCACCAGATCACCGCCGTTATCCTTTTTACCGAAAGGCTTCACTTTCCCGGTCGGACCGTGTAGCCAGTGAGGCCAGGCACCATGGAAACGATCGGCTTTCTCCAAATAATTAACAATCCTGGACAATCTTTCAGCACCCTGATCACGCGTTATGAATTTACGCTCGATACCAACAAGAATAGCCATAACGCCAAAACCTCCGCCGCCGATCGTCACCACATCCTGATCATTTTCAGGATAATCTCCGTCTATATGAATACGTTCCCTGGCCAGCCCCGATACCGGCTCTGCCCCATCCCAGAAATAATTGAATGTTTGCTTTTGAACCAGGGTGAGAAGAGAGTCGTCAGAAATAGAATCTTTAGGCGCAGCTTCAGAAGAGGCAGGGCGCTTATTCTCCCCGCATGCGTTAAATACAAAGAAAAAAGCCAGGAATAATATGCCAAAGTGTGTATTTTTCATCTTATTCATTTATTTACAATCGTGGACTGCTAAAGCCCAATGTTCGCATCCCCGTTTTTACTTCCGGACAACTCATAAACAGGTTCCAGAGCAAACCACTCCGGTAATTCTCTATCATTACTATAATAGGCCCCTGATCTATGGCAAGGAAAGAACTTGCAAACCACGGTTCGTGTAAAGAAAAAGCATCAACAAACCCATATTCTTTCCAGACCTTGTCGCCCAACTTATAATAGAAGAACTTCAAAGCCTTCATCGATTCTTCTGGAGTATAAGGAAATGATGAAAGTGCTGCAGTTGGAGAAATAACACCGTTGTCGTTAGTTGGCTCATGAGCCTTATAGCCGTTAATATCATCACTCGCGGTAAGTCCCCAACAGTCAGGTCCATATCCGTAGAATCCCTTCGGATTAGATTTACAATACTGGTAATTTATTTGTGCGTGAGCTTTGTTTTGTGTTTCGTAGTTGGCATAAGTATCACTCAGTCCCAAAGGATTTATCCCCATAAAAGAGTAGTGTGAAAAAAAGAGAGGTCCACCCATCGCCGGCCCTAAGGGTAATTGAACACCGAAATAGGTATTCCCGTTCCTAAAGCTGCTGTTATTCGCCCACCCATTCTCGTATACTGACTTAGGAATAGCATGTGAAGAGGATGATGCAGCGAGCACATAGGTGATCAGTGCTTCATTCCAGCCTCTCACGGGAAGGTTCATATCCCAGTTGTAGTCGGGGCTCCAATGCCAGTACAATGCATTACCATTATCTTTTCTGAACCAGCTCCATTCAACTGCATTCCAAAGGTTATTAATATCATTTCGCAAATCTGCCTCTTGTCCCGCTCCATTAAAATACTGTCTAGCTGTAAGTAATCCTTGCATCAGCAAAGATGTTTCCACTAAATCAGCCCCATTATCTTTCGTACTAAAAGGCTGAACCGCGCCAGTGTTTCCGTTTAACCAATGAGGAAACGCACCATGAAAGCGTTGAGCTTTATTTTTAAGAAATGTCGTTATCTTCTGGATCCGCGCTAGCCCTTCTTCCCTGGTAACAAACCCGCGATGAATAGCTGTGATGATAGCCATTACTCCAAAACCAGTACCCCCTGTAGTTACAATGTCTCCGGAGGAATCGCGCTCTCGCGCCATACCACTAACAGGATGCCCGAAATCCCAGAAATATTTAAAGGTTTGCCGTTGAACGAGAGTTAAAAGCTCTTCATCTGAAATACGGGGAAACTTATCGGCAGGATCGAGAGATGTAACAAGAGTCAAAGTAAACGGGGTTCGTAGCCGCCCTCCTGCTTCTGACATTAGCTTATCGCCAGCTTCTATAGTGTATTTGCTAAAAGAAAACAAAGACTTTGCTGCTTTCAACACTACAATCCTATTGCCTTCTTCCAACGAATAATCGACCTCTATAAGCTTTCCTTGATTATCTTTGAAAACGATACCACTCGAAAGTGATCCCTTAGCTAAAGGAGCTGAAAATGCCAAACGTATAACCGGAGATCCGGTAAGATTTGAATAGTTAAAGCCGTTTGACGCACCATTTACACTAATGGCAGTATAATTAAAATCTTCCGCATACTGCTCTACCTCCTTGTCCTTTTTGCAGGATACAAAAATCAAAAAAACAAGAAAGAAAATTATAACCGGCTTATTCATCGAACAGAAGGGAATGATCGAGCAGACCAGATTACCGGTCTGCTCGAATTGAACTATTGTTTTGTTGTGTACAAGGTGCTAATCTCGGCATCCGACAGAGCTCTGGTATAGACACGGAACTGGTCTAAGGCGCCTGTGTAGCGAAGCATCCAGCTGTCCGCAGTATTGTTAGGGATTCCTATATGCTGTTGATATCCTCCTATCACAAACTTGGAAGCTGTTTTAAACTGCAATGGGCCAAGAGGATTCTGTCCGTTTTTCCTATCTGTCACGCTGGCTGGCAAAGCAAGTTTTGTACCATCCAGATATGCAGCGAATCTAGATGTAGCCGCATCATACGAGAAAGCTAGATGCCTCCATCTTCCATACATATCAGGCAGACGATTCACACCATTGTTTCCGTTAAACTCAACCCAATTTCCTGCAAAATTGAATTTTACGAGCATAGAGTTATCAGTCGTACTGTTATTGCCTTCGATCATTAGAAATAAGTTACCCCAGAAATCCCCGGTATTAGGCATCATAAACACACTCTGAGCACCGCCTGTATGCTTCTCTGTTTTAATCCAAAGAGACACGGTAAAACTGGTCATTGTGGCCATTTTGAGAGCGGAGGGATATTGCAATAAAGCGTTTGTAGCACCCTTGTATGCTTTTCCTCTTACACCATCTACATATGTAACATTGTTAGCCGATCCTTTTTGATATTGCGCACTGTCAAGAACCGAGCTTTCGAAAGGAAGGTATATCTGAAGCGGCGCGTTCATTCTCGCCGTATCATCAGGGATAATATTCATTTCCGGGCGCTCCATTTTCTGGCAGGAAGTTATACCAGAAATTATAATGGAAGACAACAAAAGCCCCGCAGTATATTTAGCTATTAAATTTTTCATTTTATTCTAACTTTGAGAGAACGGACAATTAAAGCTGCCCGTCTCTGATTTTTCCGGATACGTCTTTCACTAATAATTAGGATTCTGTTTCAATACACCTCCCGAACGGTCAATTTCTGGTTGCGGTATGGGGAGAAATCTATTCCTTTCCTGATAGCCCGTTTTTCCTGCGGCGTGCATGGTTTCTATATCTATTCCCCAACGGACAAGATCGAAAAAGCGTTCATTTTCCATTCCGAGCTCAACCTGACGCTCGTGGCGTATCGCATTTCGTAATTCCACCTGGTTGGTAGTTGTAACTCTCGGAAGAATAGCGCTATTCGCTCCCCGGGCGCGCGCCCTAACCAATTCAAGATAATTCAAAGCCGTCTGCTGATCGCCTGTTTCGTTGGCCGCTTCTGCCGCCATCAGGACCACATCAGCATATCTTATGATTCTCAGATTGAACCATTCGCCGAAACGACTGCCGGTCTGAGCTCTGATTGCAGGATCGGTATATACCTTTTTATTCCAGTATTCTCGCGCCAGCCCAGTTGGAATTGTTTCTCTGTAATTCGTAGTTGTACCTGCAAAGAGAATGGTTGCTTCCTTCCGGGGATCGTTCGCTTCATATGCATCTATTAACCGTGTATTAGGAACATTCCATCCCCAGCCAAGATCCATCGCACCCGAACCACGCACTCCTTGTCGGCCCGCCCAGGTGATACCGAAGTCCTTTACATTTTGATTATAAAGTGCTTGAATTTCAAACACCGACTCACTGCTATTTTCTCCTTTCTCTGTAAAGATTTGATCGTATGGTACACTCAAATCATACTGACCCGAATTTATTACCGATTGTGCAGCAGCCAAAGCTTTCCCCCACTGGCTCCTCGCTAAAAAAGTCTTGGCCTGTAACGCGTAAGCTGCTCCTTTCGTAAGGCGACCAATATACCGTGATTCCCATTTCAAAGGCAAATTCATTACGGCTGCTTGTAAATCCGCATCAATAAGAGCGTATATATCAGCTACACTAGACTTTGGTACATTGGCTTGATCCTGAGTATAAATTCTAAAATCGATTTTAGGCACTTCGCCAAATGCTCTAACCATATTAAAATAAGCCCAGGCTCTTATAAATTTGGCCTCTGCGACGAGAGATAGAGTCTCATCCGTAGTAATTCCTATAGAATCCGCAGCTGCCATTACTCTGTTAGTAGCTGCAATTGCCTGATAATGATTGGTCCAATAATTATTGATTAACCAGTAGTCTTTGGGATATTGGAAATTATCAAATATTGGGCCTGCGCCTGCTTCGTCTCCAACCGATCCACCTAAACTTGCATCGTCAGAACGGATATTATGAATAGCAGCATAAGGCAATCCGCTCGTTCCTTCACTTCGTAAAGAAGCGTAAGCTGCGAAAACTAGTCCCTCAAGAGAACCGGGGGGAAGATCGTCTTCTGTGAGCCGGCCTTTTGGCTCCCCATCCAGCCAGTCTGTACTACAACTAGACAGCATAAACACTGTGGTAATCAGCATTAGTAGCAATCGGCTACTTTTATTATATATCTTGATCATAACTGATGTTGATTTTATTTAAAAATTCATATTCACCCCTAAAGTATATATAGCAGGAACGGGATAAGTTCCATTATCCACTCCAAACTCAATAGCACTGCCACCGATTTCAGGCGTATATCCTGTATTATTAGCAAATGTGAATGGATTCTGGGC
This sequence comes from Arcticibacter tournemirensis, assembly GCF_006716645.1. NCBI lineage: Bacteria > Pseudomonadati > Bacteroidota > Sphingobacteriia > Sphingobacteriales > Sphingobacteriaceae > Arcticibacter > Arcticibacter tournemirensis. The sequence goes on from NZ_VFPL01000002.1 coordinate 15,943, forward strand.
GTTCAGGAACACCCTTAAAGACTTAAGTTTTACTTTATCGAGCATCCGCTTATTTAAGTTATAGCCCAACTGTATGTTTCTCACCCTAAAGAAACTTCCATCTTCAATGAAATATGAAGAAGTGAGTTGGTTATTAGTTCTTGCATCATTTAAGATTGGCTGCCAGTTGGATGTTCCAATACCATGCCAGCGATCGAGCCTCTGCACTTGATAGTTGAATTGCGCATAGGGCTGTTGGTTCCATCTCCTGAATATTTCGTTACCGTAAACTCCCATGAAATCTGCACCAAAATCGAAATCTTTGTATTTCAACCCAACAGTAAATCCGTACGTAAAATCAGGTGTTGGATTTCCGATCATCGTCCGGTCATCCTCAGATATCATCCCATCGCCATTAACATCTTTGTATTTAATATCCCCTGGAAATACCTCGTTTAAGTTGCTGGGATTAAGCCTTACATCCTCATTGCTCTGGTAGATCCCATCGTGCACATACCCGTAAAAATACCCGATAGGATACCCCTCAGTAGTCCGGGATGCTCCTCTTACGATTTGATAGCCTTTATTCGACAGGCTCTTTACTTTATTATTTAATGTTGTCAGGTTTCCTGACACATTTAATGTCCAGTCGTTAAAGCTCTGACGCCAGGAAGTAACCAGTTCGATACCATTATTACTTAGCTCGCCTTGATTGGAAAGGCCAGGGAGAGTTCCGAGGAGACCTGGAACCTCTGTCATTATACCTTTAGTAAGCTTATTATAGTAGTTCACCTCTAATCCTAAGCGATTAGTAAAGGCATTTAATTCGAAGCCGGTTTCCCACGAATGAACTGTTTCCCAATGAAGGTTTGGATCTGGAATATAAGCAGGTTCGTATGCCGGAACGACATTCTCTCCGAAAACAGCCGAACTCCCGCTCACTAGTACAGGATACATCGGGTATCTGTCTCTATCCGAGCCTCCAGTATTCTGATTGCCGAGAACGCCCCAGGAGCCTTTTATTTTCAGATTGTTTATGATATCCTGCGACTTCATAAATTCTTCTTCAGAAACAACCCACGCGGCACCTAATGCTCCAAACGATTGCCATGGTTCGCCCAGGACAAAGGCAGAACTTGCATCGCGTCTAAAGGAAGCATTAAAAAGATACTTCTGTTTGTAATTGTATAACACTCTGCCGAGATAAGAAAGAGTCCTGTTCTCCCAGGCACCACCGCTGTTTGTCGAAGTTGCTGGCGAACCTATGCCGAGATACCATTTATCAGGATTATTGGGAATCGGTGCTCCATTTCCTTGGTTCCTGCTGGCACCTAAACCTTCATAGCCGGTGATATATGAAGTAAAACCGGCAGTTGCAGTCAGATTATGATCACCGAAACTATTTTTATAGGTCAAAATCCAGTCAGATTGAATCTTATTGTAAATATTCTGATCCTGATTAACAGTAGTCAACGTGGTAAGCTGGTCTGTTTTATTAGCTCCCGGGATCTCAGGATTGTATACGTAGATCAGTGGTGAGTATGATCTGTTATTGTTGAATCCGTAGTCAACAAAGAACGACCCTCTAAAATTAAAATGCTTTAAAAAGTCAACTTCTCCAAATACACTTCCGACAGCTCTATACTCTCTCCTGAAGGCGGTATTCTTTCTCAGTTCTACATCCACCAACGGATTTCCTACCTGTGCCCGCTGAAATGACGGCATAGTGTGATACAATCCATACTCATCATTGAATGTGGGAGCGATAGGAGCTGCCAAAACCGCGTTTGCAACGCCTCTTTCATTTGGCAACTCGGATCTATACCCATTGAAAGTGACTCCAACCTTAAAGTTTTCAGTTATACGGAGTTCATCGTTCAAGCTTAAAGTAATCTTCTTTAATTGCTCATGCTTAATTATTCCCTGCTCTGCTATATACCCCAAACCCATTCTGAACTTATTTCGCTCAGTCGCACCACTTACACTGAGGTTATTATTCGTAAATACAGCAGTTTGAAAAATCGCGTCCTGCCAGTCAGTATTAGCCTGCCAATTGGTGTAATTGAATGGAACGCTTCCCTGATTGGCCAGTTGCTCGTCGTAAAGCATTCGGAATTGTTCAGCATTCGTAACATCTATCTTGTTATTGACATGCTTAACACCTGTATTGGAATTAAAGTTAAAAGTAAGCTGTCCGCTCTTGGCCTGTTTTGTTGTGATGATAATGACTCCACTCGCTCCCCTTACCCCAAATATGGCCAGGGAGGATGGGTCTTTCAAAATCTCAAACGATTCAATGTCTGCAGGATTAAGAAAATTGATATTATCATTCAGGATTCCATCTACTACATACAAAGGTTTTGCATTATTAATAGAAATAGTTCCCCTTATGCGAACATCTGGTTCGGCACCTGGTCGCCCGGAGTTCGTTATCTGAACCCCTGCTACTCGTCCCTGTAAGTTAGCTACAGGGTTAGTTGTTGGTCGATCAGCTACATCACTTGCCTTTACAGAAGTAATTGAACCGGTCAGGTCTCGCTTTGTTGCTGTTCCGTATCCAATTACTACCACCTCCTGCAGCGCCGACGACGACGCCTTCAGTGCTACCTGAATAGATGTGCGATTGGTTATAGGAACTTCCTGTGTCGTGAAACCCACATAGCTGATCACAAGAGTCGCGGTAGGGGGAGCGCTAATTGTAAATACCCCGGATACGTCAGTTGAGGTTCCGAGATTTGTTCCCTTAATCTTTACGCTCACTCCAATTAGAGCTTCTCCATTGGAGGCGTCGGTAACCTTACCCCTGACGGAAGTATTCTGCGCGTATGCACTTCCGAGAAAAAGGAAGAGTACGAGAACAAGACCCGACAGGTTTGTAAAAATTTTTCTCATAATTAATTGAATTAGGTCCTAACTTTATTTGGTTGTCACTATTTAGACACAACAAATTTTGTGTGAAATAGTTGGATTTCCGAAAAATTGACTTTCACTTCACTACATCAAATCTGTAAATATTTCGAGGGCCTGAAATGAGGCTTTTTAAACGTTTCTAATTCGTTTTAGCTCATCAGACGCATGCAATGGTAAAAGTTACTATGAGATAGGAAGATTTACACTATGAGAGGTAATGATGTAGTACTATAACTGCATAAAGAACTCGGCGAGGTTCTTGTCATGCTCAAGATTCAGCTTCTTTCGTAGCCGGTATCGCCGAATCTCCACTCCTCTTAAGGTGATATTTAAAAGAGAGGCAATTTCCTTGCTGCTCATATTCATCCTCAGGTAGGCACATAACTTCAGATCGTTGGGTACCAGCTCAGGGTACTTACTTTTGAGTTTCCTAAAAAAGTTTTCATGCGTCTCATTAAAGCTGCTTTCGAAGACATTCCAGTCACGCTCATCATTCAGCCCTTCGTTGATCACCTTATCAAGGCGCTTCAGTTGATCTGAGCCCAGCTTTTTGCCGCTGCTATCCTTCAAACCATATATCTCGTCTCTGATCTTTTGCAACAGTTCGTTCTTGTAAACAATATTCATGGCCGAGCTTGTCAGCTCACGGCTTTTACTTTCAAGATCCGCCTGTAACTGCTCATTCTTCAGCTTTACTATTTTTTGCTCGTTTATGATAGCCTCCTGTCTCAGTTGTTCTTCCTTCTCTTTTTGTAGTTTCTTACGTAATCTCTCCTGGTGCTTTTTTATGTTATAAAAATACATCCGCCGGAGTATAAGAAAGAGAGCTATATGTAGAAGCAGATAGCTAAAATAGGCCCACTTGCTAAGATACCATGGAGGAAGAATTATAAATTGGAACGACGCGGACTCTGATATCTTTCTGTCATTAATGATAGCCCTGACTTTAAATGTGTATGAGCCATTTCCGAGGTTGGTAAATTCCTTCGCTGCCTGTGAGCTCCACTCTGACCATTGTGATGAATATCCTTCCAGGTAATATTGATATCTTATCTTAGCCTGCCGGTAATATGGTAATGCAAAAGAGATCCGAACATTGTTTCTGTTATATGGAATTTCTGTTATGTCTAACCCCGCAGCTTCCGAAATCAGCATATTCCCATAAGTTATGTTTTCAAACTTCCGAATCAGCACCCTTGGTAAAGATTTCGCATTATAAGCATTTACATTGATGCTGTTCCCATCATAGATAGAAAAGCCATCGTCTATGCTAATCAGATACAATGAGCTATTTATCCGGCTTATATTCTCGTAATACTGAACCATTCTTCCGTCGAGAATGGTAAAACTGGAGGAGTCAACTTTAATCTGCCCCGGCTCGGTTAAGCTTACTAAAGCTACCTTTCCATGATTGATAAACCAGTATTTCCTTGCAGCCGCCGGGATGATTTTATTGGAGAAGGCAAAAGAGCCCAGGCCTCTGTTCAAATGATTGTATTTCGAAAAGCGGTTGCTTATATCGTCATATATATAAAAGCCTGAATCAGAGGAAAACACTACCCGGTTTTCAAGATTAAATACATTCAGATGGTAGCTCCCCGGCAAGCCATTATTGCTTCCATAGTAACGGAAGGATACCACCTTTCTGTAATCTGAATTAAGCTGTAGCTTATACAGTCCCTTATAAGCATGGCCTACCCATATTTGTCCTTTAGCGTCCTGTTCTACATAGTTCGAAGGCTCTGAGAACCCGCTAACCTTATGGGAGAACTCCCATTTGCCGTCCGGCCCCTTCTTATACACTGCAAGGCCGTTATACGTACCTTGAATAAGCAAATTGGGGTTTGAGTTTAAACGCCTGATTATCCAGCCACCACTAACCGAAGAGATCTTTTTTAATGTATTGCCAATAACGAGGGAAGTACCATCGTTATGTCCGCAAAATAGCTGGCCATCAATCAATGAAAGATCCCATACCTGTCCCTGTGAACCGGGAATCAGCTTAAAATCAAACGATTGGAAACTATCGCTGCCGTGATTCTGAAGATCACTATAGAACAGGCCCTGATTTGTCCCCAGATAGATCTTACTCTGGTGTATAATACTTGAGTATACAGTACCCAAATCGCCTTTTTTATCGAAATAAAAATATAAAGGCGAGTTTAGTTCAATTCGGTCAATCCCATTATCCAGACCAGCCCACAAATTTTGTTCATTATCAGAGTATATACTTAGTACCGTATTATTCTGCAGTCCGCTTGATTTATTGATCTGTTGCACAATCCGTCCAGCCTCATCCAATATCACTATCCCGTTAAGGATGGTTCCAAAGGCGAAATACCTGTTCATCACCACACAGCCGTTGTTGAGGTGGTATGTTTTAAGAAAACCGTTTGCGTGATTATCCCAGGGCTTAATACTAATGCCATCGTAAATAAACAGTCCTTTTTTAGCTGTGCCAATCAGGTATTTCCCTTTCTGAAAAGGGAGTATACAAAGAACTTCTGTATTGTCGAGTAGTTCGCTGTTAGGAATACCTGCAAGTTTATCGCCCTTTATCTCGTAAAAGCCCTTACCCATGGATTTAATAAAAAACCGGGAACCTGCTTTTAGCAAAAAGAAAAAAGGTCCGCCCTTTTCTAAAACCCTGATCTTTCCTTTGTGATAAATGAAGACAGAAGCGAATGATTGGAAAAGTACTCTCTCTCCATCAACATATATTTTCCATATCTCATCCTTCAACGTAAAACCGGCGGGAAGGAGCCTTGTAAGAGAATGGTACACGAGTCGGCCTTTGTGATTATAGGCCCAGTAGCCAAACTCGCCAAATCCACCGGCGTACACTCTTCCTTTACCGTCGGCAGCTACAGAACGAACTATCAGATGATTTGGCATTCGGTTCAACTGCCAATAGCGTCCATCAAACGACAGCAAGCCCTCGGAATTACCGAAATACATGATGCCGTTTTCGTCTTTGGTAACGGCCCAGTTCTGGTTGCCCGACTGGTAAACATGTTTTGTATAATTCTGAACGTAGGGCACCCCGAGGCCTTTAATATCGGCCGCCGTGCCGTTGTTAAACGCGAGGAATAGAATGAAAGTAAATATCAATAAACGGAGATTCCTGAGTAATTCCATTAAAAGAAAATTAGGTTCAATCGCTAGAACTTGCTAGGCGCTTAAAAGGGGAAAAATGATTTTACCACTTTTTAAAAATAAAGAAAACAGCGAGAATAATAAAAAGAAAACCAACTATATGATTCCAGGCTATTTTCTCGGTTTTGAAGAAAAGAACAGTGAAGATAAGAAACACACTTATGGAAAGAGCTTCCTGTATAACCTTTAACTGCAGAAGACTAAAAGGACCACCGTTAGCCCTAAAACCAAACTTATTTGCAGGAACCTGAAAAATATATTCAGCTAGAGCAATCGCCCAGCTAATGAAAATGATAGCCGTTAATCCAAGTGTTTTGCTCCATTTCATTTCGCCGAACTTAAGATGTCCGTACCAGGCAAGAGTCATAAATACATTGGAGATGCATAGCATCGAGACGGTGAAGATTGCTTTCATGCAAGAGGACGAAGGTCTTTAATAAAGGCACCGCGGCCTTCCTTGTTCAAATTAATCTGTTGTGGCACTTTCACGTAATACCCCGTGCCATCATACAAACGCTTGCGGGGATGGCTTTTGCATTCGTTTGAACAACAGCCGTCCAGTTCCCATCCACATTCGTCGCACTGAGTAAAATGTTCATTGCATTCGGGATTGGCGCAGTTGATCATCTTGGCTGTAGTTTTACCACAATTATGACATTTGGAAATAACAACCGGATTAACAGTATTCACATCGACTGCGACGCGGTTATCAAAGACGTAACATTTCCCTTCAAAATCCTTCCCCCCTGCTTCTTTCCCGTAGTTTATAATGCCCCCATGAAGTTGGTACACCTCCTCAAAGCCTTCATGTAATAAAAGGGCAGACGCCTTTTCACATTTAATGCCGCCAGTACAATAGGTCAATATTTTCTTACCTTTATACTGCGCGAGCTCATTAATCTTTGACGGAAAATCACGGAAGTTGTCAATATCTAAGGTTACTGCATTTTTAAACTTCCCTAAGGAATGCTCATAATTTGAACGGACATCCAGTATGACAACATCGTCGCGGTCCTTCATCTCTAAAAACTCGTTGGGGTCTAAATGGACCCCTGTTTGTTTCTTAGGATCAATGATATGAGGGTCACGCAAGCCGGAATGTACAATCTCTGCTTTATAGCGGCAATGCATCTTAATAAACGAAGGCTCGTCGACCTCGTCGATCTTGAACTCTGTAGATGCAAAGCGTTCATCTGCATGGACAGCATTCATATAAGTACCGCACGCTTCGGTTGTGCCCGAAACGGTACCGTTTAGTCCTTCATCGGCTACAATAATCCTGCCGGTGAGTCCGAGTGACTTACAAAACTGAAGATGATCTGCGGCAAATTGTTCCGCATTCGCTATTGTACTATAACAATAGTAAAGAAGTGTTTGATACTTAGCCATAATCATTGATACTGCTGCAAACAGCGTTAAATGGATCGCAAAGGTAAAAAAATCCGGTGAGAATAGCTATAGTTTATTCTAACCACTAATACCGTTAAAGTTGTTGTTTTATTTGCTCGATAACCTTTGTTGCATATCGGCGGCCATCTGTAAAGCATTGTAGGCATTTACTACGCCACCGGAAATACAAACCTCCGAGAATTTGACGCGCTTGGTCGACCCTTCTTCCTTTACCTTAACCTTTTGGTCTACCTTGGTCACAGACTTCATGATAATATCTTTAACCTGAACTGCTGTAAGAGAAGGATAATAAGATCGTATTAAAGCAGCTACGCCAGCAACTACAGGAGCAGCCATACTTGTTCCGTCGTTTTCTTTATACTTTGAACCCGGCATAGTAGAGTTAATTTGTACCCCAGGAGCAAATACATCTACCGATCTCCTACCATAATTAGAAAAGCTTGCAACAAGATCATCATCATTCTTCCAGTGAGAAGCTCCTACCTCAATCCAGTTTTCTGCCTTCGGTTTCGTAAACTTAAGGGTATCAGGTTCAACTTTCACGGCGGCATTAGAGCGCGGTGATCCGGGCATTCCCATGCTTCCCATAGGTCGTTGGCCGGCACCAGGAACGATAGAGACTTTCCGGTTCATTCCCCAAAAATTTGCATCCACGCTATCTGCAAAAATGCGTGTCGGAAAGTTGTTCTCTATATCGGTATTTTTAGAGTCGTTGCCAGCGGCGTGAACAAGTAATACGTCTTTCGAAGCGGCATATCGCACAGCGCTGTCTACTAAATGCTTGTCCCATGAATAACTTTTCCCAAAGCTCATGTTTATTACTTTGGCTCCATTGTCCACTGCATAGCGTATAGCGTTTGCTACATCTTTATCGCGCTCATCGCCAGTAGGCACGGTGCGCACCGACATAATCTGAACGTTTTCCGCTACGCCCTTTACACCTTTATTGTTATGCCTATCGGCAGCGATAATACCGGCAACGTGCGTTCCGTGATCAGCATCCGGGCCTTTCACATCTGCATTACCATAATGATATTGGGCTCCATTACTGTAATCATCTTTAACAGAGTCTCTGGGATCGAAATCTATATTTAAATTGTAGTTCACCTGACTGCTGTAATACTTATAAGCGTCGTCCAGATCCTCTTTGAACTTTTTATAGTCATGCTCCTTCCTAAGCTCCGACTTTACTACTTTCAATACCTTGGATTCAATTTCGTTCCGGGCCTTATATTGTTCAAAATCGTCAAGAGTAAGTTGTTTTTTTCCAATACGACTCGCTATTGAATCTACGTTCTTGCGAAGGATACTTGTACTCTCATAACCCATTCTTGCATTCTCCAGTTTAGTCATATAGTCCGTCACCATCTGTTTATACAGATTGAACTCTTTTCTTTCATCCGGTGATAAAGGAGTAGAATTCACCACCGAGGCGTACTTCTCCCGATACTTTCTGATCAACCTTACGACTTCGAGGTTGTCGTACTGAACACTGTACTGCGGCGAACCAATAAAGTTCCAACCATGGATATCATCTGTAAACCCATTCTTGTCATCGTCCTTATTGTTACCTGCAACTTCCGAAGGGTTAGACCACATTACACTCTTTAAATCCTCATGCTGCGCATCAACTCCACCATCTATTACCGCTACAACAACCGGCGCACCTTTCTTTCCTTTCAGCAATTCCTGATATGCTTTTTCTGTACTTACACCCATAACCCCGTCTTTTACCAGGTCGAGGTTCTGCCAGTTTGGAACAGGTTTATCTTTTTGCTGAGCAACAGCGAAGAGAGGAAGGAAGGTAAAAAGTAAAAGTGTTCTTTGTATAAAATTCATATTATTTCTAGTTCGTGGTCCTTTATCTTATAATGATTATTTTATAACGAATAACCGTGCCATTAATTTCACGCTGAATATATAAATAATCCAGGTATCTAAGGAGCGGTATGTCGTTTATATCAGGGTCTTGGTACGAAAAAACAGATGAAAGGTTCCATCTCAAAAAAAGGACAGATCAGGGCATAAAAAAAGCCCGTCAGAATGAACTAACGGGCTTTAGAAAGGTTGGCACCGACCTACTCTCCCACGTGTTACCGCAGTACCATCGGCTCTGGCGGGCTTAACTTCTCTGTTCGGAATGGGAAGAGGTGGACACCGCCGATATAGGCACCTGAAGATCTTTTAGAGTTGTAAGTTCTAAGTTGTAAGTGATAAGTTTCCTTATCGCCTCCTTATTCCTTTACTCTCTTATATCTTATTGCTTTATACTTAGCAAGTCTTATTACTTATAACTTACTACCTATAACTCAATTTAACATGATCAGAAGAAGTAGTTGAAGATCCTCTCAACAGAATATTCTGCCTTGAAAGCTTCGGGTAATTAGTACTACTCGGCTATGGTATCACTACCTTTACACCTGTAGCCTATCAACGTGATAGTCTCTCACGACCCTATATGGAAGTCTCATCTTGTGGCTAGTTTCGCACTTAGATGCTTTCAGCGCTTATCTATTCCAAACGTAGCTACTCTGCAGTACAGCTGGCGCCATAACAGATTCACCAGTGGTTTGTCCATCCCGGTCCTCTCGTACTAAGGACAGCCCCACTCAAACTTCCTGCGCCCACAACAGATAGGGACCGAACTGTCTCGCGACGTTCTGAACCCAGCTCGCGTGCCACTTTAATCGGCGAACAGCCGAACCCTTGGGACCTTCTCCAGCCCCAGGATGTGACGAGCCGACATCGAGGTGCCAAACCTCCCCGTCGATATGAGCTCTTGGGGGAGATCAGCCTGTTATCCCCAGCGTACCTTTTATCCTTTGAGCGATGGCCCTTCCATGCAGAACCACCGGATCACTATATCCGTCTTTCGACCCTGTTCGACTTGTCTGTCTCACAGTCAAGCAAGCTTATGCTATTGCACTCCCCGTACGGTTACCAAGCGTACTGAGCTTACCTTTGAAAGCCTCCGTTACCTTTTTGGAGGCGACCACCCCAGTCAAACTACCCGCCAAACAATGTCCTCCCTCTAGAGAGTTAGACACCGTGTACAGAAAGGGCGGTATTTCAAGGTTGACTCCACGATGGCTGGCGCCACCGCTTCACTGCCTCCCGCCTATCCTACACATTCTGTACCCAGTATCAATGTTAAGTTGTAGTGAAGGTGCATGGGGTCTTTCCGTCCCGTTGCGGGTAACCGGCGTCTTCACCGATACCACAATTTCACCGAGCTCATGGCTGAGACAGCGCCCAGATCGTTACACCATTCGTGCAGGTCGGAACTTACCCGACAAGGAATTTCGCTACCTTAGGACCGTTATAGTTACGGCCGCCGTTTACCGGGGCTTCGATTCAATGCTTCTCCTTTAACAGATGACATCCCCTCTTAACCTTCCGGCACCGGGCAGGTGTCAGGCCTTATACCTCATCTTTCGATTTTGCAAAGCCATGTGTTTTTGTTAAACAGTCGCCTGGGCCTTTTCACTGCGGCTGAGATTACTCTCAGCGCCCCTTCTCCCGAAGTTACAGGGCCATTTTGCCGAGTTCCTTAGCCATGATTCACTCGAGCACCTTAGGATTCTCTCCTCGACTACCTGTGTCGGTTTACGGTACGGGTTTCTTTAACCTGAAGCTTAGCGGGTTTTCTTGGAAGTCTGGTTACCTGCTCTATCCGCTCCCCCGAAGGTTCGCGGTACTATTGGGTTTCAGCATCAGTGACGGATTTGCCTGTCTCTGATATACCTACGCCTTTTAACGATCTATTCCGTCAGATCGCGGCAGTGTCACTACTCCGTCTCCACATCGCAGTTAAAGAAAGTACTGGATTATTAACCAGTTGTCCATCGGATGAGCCACCCGGCGTCTCCTTAGGTCCCGACTAACCCTGATCCGATTAGCGTTGATCAGGAAACCTTAGTCTTTCGGTGGGCGGGTTTCCCTCCCGCCTTATCGTTACTTATGCCTACATTTGCTTTTCCAATCTCTCCACAATACCTTACGGTACTGATTCACTGATATTGGAATGCTCCCCTACCACGCATTGCTGCATCCATAGCTTCGGTATAACGCTTAATGCCCGTTTATTATCCATGCCCGATCGCTCGACTAGTGAGCTGTTACGCACTCTTTAAATGAATGGCTGCTTCCAAGCCAACATCCTAGCTGTCTGTGCAATCGGACCTCGTTAGTTCAACTTAGCGTTAATTTTGGGACCTTAGCTGATGGTCTGGGTTCTTTCCCTCTCGGCGCGTGACCTTAGCACCCCGCGCCTCACTGCAGATTATATTTTATAGCATTCGGAGTTTATCTGGATTTGGTAGGATGTGACTCCCCCGCACCCAATTAGTAGCTCTACCTCTATAAAACTTAACATCCACGCTGTTCCTAAAAACATTTCGGGGAGTACGAGCTATTTCCCAGTTTGATTGGCCTTTCACCCCTACCCTCAAGTCATCCGGAAGCTTTTCAACGCTTATCGGTTCGGTCCTCCAGTACCTGTTACGGCACCTTCAACCTGCTCAAGGGTAGATCACAAGGTTTCGCGTCTACCTCCTCTGACTATACGCCCTATTCAGACTCGCTTTCGCTTCGGCTTCGCGGCTTAACCGCTTAACCTTGCCAGAGAAGAGTAACTCGTAGGCTCATTATGCAAAAGGCACGCCGTCACAGAACAAGTCTGCTCCGACCGCTTGTAAGCACACGGTTTCAGGTTCTATTTCACTCCCCTGTTCGGGGTTCTTTTCACCTTTCCCTCACGGTACTGGTTCACTATCGGTCTCTCAGGAGTATTTAGCCTTACCGGATGGTGCCGGCAGTTTCCCACAAGGCGTCTCCGACCTCGCGGTACTCAGGATTCCACTAGTTTAGTATTGCTTACGAATACGCAGCTATCATGCTCTATGGCCGGGCTTCCCATCCCGTTCTTCTTCGCTTTACTAATCATGTTGTGGTCCTACAACCCCAGTTATGCCGTAACATAGCTGGTTTGGGCTCTTTCCCTTTCGCTCGCCACTACTCAGGAAATCATTATTATTTTCTCTTCCTATGCTTACTTAGATGTTTCAGTTCAGCACGTTCGCGCTATTGCAACTAGTCTTCAACTAGTTAGGTTTCCCCATTCGGAAATCTGCGGATCAATTCATATTTGCTGATCCCCGCAGCTTATCGCAGCTTATCACGTCCTTCTTCGCCTCTGAGAGCCAAGGCATTCCCCGTGTGCCCTTTCTTACTTTCTTCTTATCATATGCTTTTGCTCACATGATAATGCTTTTTTTGAGTTCTAAGTCTAAAGTTCAACGTTTAAAGTTTCGTGTATCGCTACCTTCTACTTTTAACTTTCTACTTTTAACTTAAGAGACTCTTTCTGTTGTTTTCTCTTCAATTACTTCTTCCAATATGTCAAAGAACGTTGTTAAACAGTATCAAGTAGCTAGTATCAGGTATCAAGACATCGTCTTCTCTCTTTTACTGCCCTCTTTCTGCTTACCGGTGGAGAATAACGGATTCGAACCGTTGACCCCCTGCGTGCAAGGCAGGTGCTCTAGCCAGCTGAGCTAATCCCCCGTGTTGAGTTTTTCGTTTAACGTTCAGTGTTTAAAGTTACCGTATTGCTACGCTTCACTTTCAACCTTCAACTTTAAACTCCTCGCCTGTAGTCCCGAGCAGATTTGAACTGCTGACCCCTACATTATCAGTGTAGTGCTCTAACCAAACTGAGCTACGGGACTGTTTTCTTTCCAATCACGCCAGCTCTTCTGGCTATTGCCACTGTTCTGGCTTTCCTCTTGCGGGTGTTTCTTCTTGTGTTTCTTTTGAAATGTCTTTCTCTTTTTTCGTCTTCTGCTTTCAGTTTCCAGCTTTTAACTTTCTACTTTCCACTTTTAACTCTAAAAGAATATCTGTAGCATAACAGGCTCTTTCCAGCCTCTAGAAAGGAGGTATTCCAGCCGCACCTTCCGGTACGGCTACCTTGTTACGACTTAGCCCCAGTTACCGGTTTTACCCTAGGACGCTCCTTGCGGTTACATACTTCAGGTACCCCCAGCTTCCATGGCTTGACGGGCGGTGTGTACAAGGCCCGGGAACGTATTCACCGCAGCATTGCTGATCTGCGATTACTAGCGAATCCAACTTCATGAGGTCGAGTTGCAGACCTCAATCCGAACTGTGAATGGCTTTTTGAGATTGGCATCGTATTACTACGTAGCTGCCCTCTGTACCATCCATTGTAGCACGTGTGTAGCCCCGGACGTAAGGGCCATGATGACTTGACGTCGTCCCCGCCTTCCTCTCTGTTTGCACAGGCAGTCTGAATAGAGTCCCCACCTTTACATGCTGGCAACTATTCACAGGGGTTGCGCTCGTTGCGGGACTTAACCCAACACCTCACGGCACGAGCTGACGACAGCCATGCAGCACCTAGTTTCCTGTCCCGAAGGACTGACTCATCTCTGAGTCATTCAGTAACTTTCAAGCCCGGGTAAGGTTCCTCGCGTATCATCGAATTAAACCACATGCTCCTCCGCTTGTGCGGGCCCCCGTCAATTCCTTTGAGTTTCACCCTTGCGGGCGTACTCCCCAGGTGGAACACTTAACGCTTTCGCTTAGACGCTGACTGTATATCGCCAACATCGAGTGTTCATCGTTTAGGGCGTGGACTACCAGGGTATCTAATCCTGTTTGATCCCCACGCTTTCGTGCCTCAGCGTCAATACCACTTTAGTAAGCTGCCTTCGCAATTGGTGTTCTGTGACATATCTATGCATTTCACCGCTACTTGTCACATTCCGCCTACCTCAGGTAGATTCAAGCTCATCAGTATCAAAGGCACTGCGATGGTTGAGCCACCGTCTTTCACCCCTGACTTAATAAGCCGCCTACGCACCCTTTAAACCCAATAAATCCGGATAACGCTTGGATCCTCCGTATTACCGCGGCTGCTGGCACGGAGTTAGCCGATCCTTATTCTTACCGTACATTCAACCTCCTTCACGAAAGAGGGTTTATTCCGGTACAAAAGCAGTTTACAACCCGTAGGGCCGTCTTCCTGCACGCGGCATGGCTGGTTCAGAGTTGCCTCCATTGACCAATATTCCTTACTGCTGCCTCCCGTAGGAGTCTGGTCCGTGTCTCAGTACCAGTGTGGGGGGTCATCCTCTCAGATCCCCTAGACATCGTCGCCTTGGTAAGCCGTTACCTTACCAACTAGCTAATGTCACGCATGCTCATCTTACTCCTATAAATATTTGATCATAATATGATGCCATATCATGATGTTATGCGGTGTTAATCCGGATTTCTCCGGGCTATCCCCCTGAGTAAGGTAGATTGCATACGCGTTACGCACCCGTGCGCCACTTTCATGAAGAGCAAGCTCTTCAATCTCGTTCGACTTGCATGTATTAGGCCTGCCGCTAGCGTTCATCCTGAGCCAGGATCAAACTCTCCATTGTAATGAAGTTTTTGTTCTCTGACCCTATTTAAGTATTATTCAAATAGAATCGTTTGTATTAATGCTATTTGCTGAATTGACTTGGGATTTCGTTAACTTCTTGTTGTTTTGTTAACAGATATTCCTACCTGTTACGCTACATGACATTTCTTTTTTAAGAACTTTTGCGCCTCCCCCTCACGGCTTGGCTATCTTCAAAGCTTTGCAGCTTTTGATCTCTTTTTTATTGGCTTCCAGCGTCGCGCCTTCTGCTTTGTTTTTCCCTTTTCGGTTGTCCCGTTTTGGGACTGCAAAGGTGAGAATCTTTTTTCTTTTCTGCAAGAACTTTTTTTACTTTTTTTTCTCGCCCCTTTCTCCGCTTCCGTTCCCCCTTTTCAGGCCTCCCGGCACCCTTCTCTCATCCTTTTTACCTCAACAGCCTTGCGCCGTATCTCCCGTTTTGGGATTGCAAAGATGCACACTTTTTTGGCCCCCTGCAAATCTTTTTTCCCTTTTTTTCAAACCTTTTCCTCCTCCAGGGGTTTTCTCCCTTCCACCCTGCTCATCTTCAGGCGTCTAACACCCCTCTTTTTTTGTTGTATTCCGCGCCTTTGCCGTACCATGGCCGTACCTGAAGGCACTCTGCGCCCTCTTTTTACCGGCACGGCATCGGAAAACGGGTGACCCAGGGTGTCCCCGGATCGGGCCCCGATCCGGGGACTGGTGGCGCACAGGAGGCAGGCTGATGGCAGGCTTGCGGCCCAATTGGTCGTCATTTCATCGACTCGCTATGCTGCTTTCATCGACTTTTTATCGACAAAGACTCGAACAATCCGGCTCAAACTGGCGTCGCGCCCCGCATCGCTCCGGCCGTCAGTCTGCCAGCAGTCTGCCGGAAGGGCGCCAGCAGTCTGCCGGGGAAGTACCTATGAATGGAAGGCCACTTATCAGTAACCCTTTGTGCGGTTTGAGTAAACGTAGTAAACCTTGCTTCTGTCCTGCGGGCATACTGGCTTTCCTTTTTTTGCCCATTTTCCCGAAGCCGTCCGAACGCAGGGCCAGCCCAGGGTCGAACCCGTCTGCCGGAGGGCCATACCACCAGGGCTCACAAAACAATTATCAGTTTTTTATACTTACGACTTATTACGTATAACTTAAAACTACACGCGAGATTAAACAACAACCGCCGCAAAATTTTATTATTTGTACTTTTGATCCTAATGAGTAACAGACTTCCATCCGCACTACTACGGGCGCTTATTGAAGAACATGGAATTGAAGAGCGGTCTTTTCTGGACGAACACGAGAATAATGTTCAGCTCACTTCCATCAGACTAAACCCGCTTAAGAAAACCGACAAGTTCAATGCAGAAGAACAGGTTCCTTGGTGTAAGAATGGAAGATACTTAAAAGAGCGACCCTCCTTTATCGGGGACCCCTTATTTCATGCCGGTTGTTATTATGTACAGGAAGCATCTTCTATGTTTCTTGAAAGAGCGCTGGAACAAGCTGACCTGAGCGTCCCTGTCAAAGTGCTCGACCTGTGTGCAGCCCCTGGCGGAAAGAGTACTTTAATTGCTTCATTGCTTCATCCGGAAAGTCTGCTCGTTTCTAACGAGATCATTAAAAGCCGTGTACCTGTATTATCAGATAACCTTACCAAATGGGGAGCTTTGAATTGCGCGGTTAGCAATAACGATCCCAGGGATTTCGGCCGGCTGGAGGGTTATTTCGACATTATGGTGGTTGACGCCCCTTGTTCAGGCTCGGGCATGTTCAGAAAAGATCCTGCCGCAATCAACGAATGGTCTGAAAACAACGTCCAGCTGTGCAGTGAACGACAGCAGCGAATTCTCGCGGATGCTTACCCCGCCCTAAAGGAAGGCGGCCTTCTTATATATTCTACATGTTCTTATTCGTCGGAAGAAAATGAACAGATTGCCGACTGGCTCTGCGACACCTATAAGTTAAGCTCCGTTAGACTCCCGATAGAAGCCTCGTGGGGCATTGAAGAAACGGTCTCAGAAAAACACGCTTGCTATGGATACCGCTTTTATCCCCATAAAGTAAAGGGAGAGGGATTTTTCATTACTTGTTTTAGAAAGCAGGATGGAATAGAAAAGGATACCCCCCAGTTGAAACTTCCAAAGCTTAATCAGAATGACGTATTAGCAATCGAGAAATGGATAGCATCCGAAACCCTTTCTCTCATACCAGCTAAGGATGGATACTGTCTTATTCCTTCGTCTTTAAAAAATGATATCCTGCTGCTGCAATCGAAATTATATCTTAAAAAATCGGGGGTGTATGCGGGCAAATTTGCAGGAAAAGATTTCATTCCTGATCAGGAACTTGCGCAAAGTAATGTTTTGAATAACACTGTCTCGCGCATCGGGCTTGCAAAGGAAGAGGCTTTGAAGTACCTGAGAAAAGACACTCTTCTGATTCCGGACGCAAAAACCGGTTGGGCTTTGATGTGTTATGAGGGGTTCGGCCTCGGCTGGGCAAAGGTGTTACCCAACCGCATCAACAACTATTATCCCAAAGAGTTAAGGATTCTGAAGGAGTTCAACTAATGACTACAGGCAGCATTGCACGCTTATAGATCAGAATTCACCGGTCGAGAGCATAACCAGTGTGCAACCTTCTACTATTTCAATCCCCCGCTGGCGAGCCATTGCTTCCAGTTCGGCATTCTCCGTGCCCGGATTAAAGATGATCCGTTTGGGCTTGGTATTTAAGATATAATCGTAAAGAGGCGGCTGATTTCGTGTACCCACGTATAAAGTAACCGTATCTATATCGTTATGAACCGCTACGGGGGGCTCGATAGGCACACCTGCTACTTCCCCTTTCTTAATTCCCACATTTACTATTTTGTGTCCGTATCTTACAAGTTTGTTAGCGGCGAGATAGGCATAACGGCTCGGATCGGGAGTAGCCCCGATTACTAATGTCTTTTTCATATCTATCGTTTAGCTTTTTGATAACTGTTTATTTAAAATTGAAATCTGCCCCAGATGATAGGCATGGTGCTGTAAAAGCCCATTCACGGTTTTGATGAAGGTTGTTGTTTCACTTTCCGCGTTTTCATAGGGCACCATATCCTCCCATTTATCCGAAGGAAATTCCGCCACGGCGTTGAGAAGGTCAAAATGAGCATCTCTGAATATCCTGATCAGCTCAGGCCAGGGGGCTGCCGAGGCATCAGACCAGTCACCTCGTGACGGCTCACTGGCCACTTTACCTCTCAGCCGTGCCGCCACTTCTTCTGTCCAGGCAGCCATGTGCAGCAATAGTTCGGCAATACTATGTGTATTTCCAACATGCTTATAAACAACTGACGCGTCGATGCTGGTCAATACGTCTGTGACCGACGGTCCATACCAGGGACTACCGGCGTATACTTCTCTAAGTTCTGAACTGATAAATGAATTCATAACCTCATGTTAAAAGCTTCTTTACAGCATCCGCACAATTCATGCCATCAATAGCAGCAGAGACAATACCGCCAGCGTATCCGGCACCTTCACCGCAGGGAAACAGTCCTTTTGCCTGTGGGTGTTGCAGCGTCTCCCGATCGCGTGGAATCCGTACAGGAGAAGACGTTCTTGACTCAACTCCCACGAGTATCGCTTCGTTTGTAAAATAGCCCTTCATTTTCCTGCCGAACGCAGGGAGAGCCTTTTGAAGGCGGCTATGTATCTCGTCCGGGAGCACATCCCGCAGATCGGCGCTTTTTGCTCCTGGCAGATAAGAGTTGGAGGGAAGATCATTTGACAGCTTTCCGTTCACAAAATCGATCATCCTTTGTGCCGGCGCTACCAGATTACCTCCACCGGCAGTCCATGCCCTGCGCTCCGTTTCGGCCTGATAATCAAGCAAACTGAACGGATCTTCGGGATTGCTGACGTCGGTTAAGTTTACCTGAACAACTGTGCCTGAATTTGCGTAAGGATTGTTTCTTTTAGAGGGCGACCAACCGTTAACCACAATCTCATCATAACCGGTAGCACAGGGCGCAATGATCCCCCCAGGACACATGCAAAAGGAAAAGACGCCCCTCTGATCCACTTGCTCTACTAAACTATAATAGGATGGAGGAAGGTACGGATCGCGCACGGCGCAATGGTACTGCGCCTGATCAATGATGCTTTGAGGATGCTCAATACGCACACCCAATGCAAAGGATTTGGCTTCAATAGAGAGCCCCTGCCTTCGTAGCAAACGAAAAACATCACGGGCAGAATGACCGGTCGCAAGAATCAAGGCCTCTGCTGTAAATATATTCCCGTCTGCTGTCTTTACTCCTTTTATACTGCCAGCTTCGATCAGAAGCTCTGTTACTTTTGTATCAAAGTGAACTTCTCCACCTGCATTCAATATATTTTCGCGAA
The DNA here is from genome assembly GCF_006716645.1 of Arcticibacter tournemirensis. NCBI lineage: Bacteria > Pseudomonadati > Bacteroidota > Sphingobacteriia > Sphingobacteriales > Sphingobacteriaceae > Arcticibacter > Arcticibacter tournemirensis. The sequence continues at coordinate 35,227 of NZ_VFPL01000002.1, forward strand.
TGGCCGTGATGATCTGGGGAAGCTTGTTTGTACCAATGTGAGGACGGGCGTCTATCAGGATGTCTTCCTCTGCTCCATGAGCAACAAAGGTCCTGAGAACATACTGAACATCGCCACGCTTGTTCGACCGGGTGTACAGTTTACCATCTGAATATGTTCCGGCCCCTCCTTCTCCAAAGCAATAGTTCGATTCGGGATTAATGAGTCCGTTTTTATTGATCAAAGCAAGGTCACGCCGTCTTTGCCGCACATCCTTGCCCCTCTCTAACAGCACAGGTTTTAACCCCAGTTCGATGCATCGCAACGCAGCAAAAAGTCCGGCGGGACCGGCGCCAACGATTAAAACCGGCTTTTTGTCGCTGACATTGGGATAATTTACTGAAAAAATTTCCGGTGTATTATTTTCGTCAATATAAACTTCAGCTTTTACGCGATATACTACTTTTCTACTTCTTGCATCAATAGAGCGCTTAACGATTTTCACGTCTTTGATGCGTTTTAGCGCAGTTTTCAGCGATTCGGAGGCTTTTCGATAAAGAACAGTTTCGTCTGTTACTTCGTGCGGGAGCAGCACGATTTCAATTTCTTTTACCATAAATTTGCCAGGTTTTTATCCCGGAGAGTAACAAAGGTATGAAATTTGGGTTCTAAGATGTAAATTGAAAAAGTTTTTAATACTTAGAAAAATGAAAAGATTATTTTATACGATTGCCGGACTGATAGCTCTGTTTTCTTTCTCCTCGTGCGGTTACAATAGCATGGTAAAACTCGATGAACAGGTGCAGGCACAATGGGCACAGGTCCAGAATGTATACCAGCGTCGTGCAGACCTGATTCCGAATCTGGTCAATACTGTAAAGGGAGCAGCGAACTTCGAAAAAGAAACACTTACGCAGGTTGTGGAAGCTAGAGCAAAAGCCACCGCGGTGAATGTGGATCCCGACAAGCTGACTCCAGAGAATATTCAGAAGTTTCAGAACGCACAGGGTGAATTAAGTACCGCACTCGGACGTCTGATGATGATTACCGAAAACTATCCTGAATTGAAGGCGAATGCGAACTTCCAGGAACTCCAGGCTCAGATCGAAGGGACAGAAAACAGGATTACTGTTGAGCGGCAGAAGTTTAATGAAGTTACGCAGGAGTATAATTCGAAAATTCGTTCTTTCCCAAATAACCTGACAGCCGGAATGTTCGGATTTGAGAAGAAGGGTTATTTCCAGGCTGAAGCGGGATCAGAGAAAGCTCCAAAGGTTGAGTTCTAAGCTGGTCAACCAGGCAGCACCCCGCTTTTTAAGAATGTAATAATCTGGCTTTGGTCTAATAGCCAAAGCTGAAATCTTCCAAAATATGGCGTCATTCACAGAGAAAGAACAGGAGCAGATAAGGCAGGCAATAGAGGCAGCAGAAAAAAACACGTCGGGCGAAATAAGGATATGCGCCGAAAAGCACTGCCAGGGCGAGCCTATTGAACGTGCTTTAACTTATTTTACTAAGATCGGCATGGATAAAACGGCGTTGAAAAACGGCGTTTTAATTTATATAGCTACCGAGGATCATAAATTTGCCATTATAGGTGATAGCGGTATTAACAATGTTGTTCCCGATAATTTTTGGGACACAACAAAAGATGCGATGCTTGAGAAATTCAGGGAAGACCAGCTTGCCGACGGCATTATAACGGGCATTACCATGGCTGGAGAAAAGCTCAGCGAGTATTTCCCCTGCCTCGACGGCGACAAGAACGAATTATCTGATGAGATATCCTTCATCGACTAATCTATTATCAATGCATGTGTTTTGCGCAGGCAATTGTAGCTTTGACTACAGTAAAATATTAAACAATTGAAACAACAAATTCTCTTAATAACAGCATTCCTGGCTCTGTTTCTCAGGGCATCTTCACAGGAATTACCTCCGAAACCTGACCGGCTGGTTAATGATTATACCCATACTCTTTCGGAAAGTGAGGTGTCGCAGCTTGAGAATAAGCTCGTCGCCTTTGACGATTCTACCTCCACCCAGATTGCAGTGGTGTTAATGAGATCGGTAGGTTCCTACGAGATTGCCGACTACGCTTCGCGCCTTGCCGAAAGCTGGGGAATAGGTGGTGCCAAAAATAATAATGGCGTTTTACTCCTTGCAGCCCTCGAGGACAGGAAGGTTACCATTCAGACAGGGTATGGTGTGGAAGGTGCTCTTCCCGACGCGATTGCGAAGAGAATTATAGAGAATGAATTGAAGCCGGAGTTCCGGCAGGGTAATTATTCGCAAGGACTCGAAAAAGCTACCGATGCGATTATCGCCTATACTAAGGGTGAGTATAAAAATGACCAGCCAGCCAAACAGGGCCGTAGGTCGATGGGATTTCCCCTGGGACTTATTATCATCATTATCGTTATCATTGTTATCATCGGCAGAAAAGGTGGTGGTGGCGGCAGAGGAGGCCGTGTAATAGGATCGCGCGGAGGAGCTGATATTTTCTGGTGGACCATGCTCGCTGGTATGGGCCAGGGAGGACGCGGCGGCGGTGGAGGCTTTGGTGGAGGCGGCGGCGGCTTTGGTGGTGGCGGAGGCGGCGGCTTCGGCGGTTTTGGAGGAGGCAGCTTCGGCGGCGGTGGTGCCAGCGGAAGCTGGTAAATAATGCCGGGAATTGACATAATAAACAGATAAAACAATAAATACTATGATCCGCAAAGATTTTATTGAGGCCGAAATCCAGAAACTGGCGCTGGTACTCGCAAGAATCCTGGGACTGAAAAACGAAGGCAACGTAGACGATGCGACCGAACTGGCCTATCAAACTCTTTCTGATAACTTCGGCCTGGATGCAAACTCTTTACATACTACCACTCCTGAAGAATTCCAGGAGGATCTTAAATCCCGTAAATATTCGGCCGAAAAACTCGATATGCTTGCTCAGATACTTTTCGAGAGTGCTTATCCCTTTCAGGAAACGGAAGAAACCTTTGCCATCCTCAATAAGGCAGCGGCGGTGCTTAATCTCCTGGAAACAGAGTACCACCAGCAATCGCTTGACAACATAGCCCGCAGGGAACAAATTGATAAATTTCTGAACAACCGACAATATGAGTAAGCTGAACTGGGAGAAGCTGTCGTCGCGGTATCTGGTAAAAGAAAAATGGGCCACCCTTAGGGTGGATTGCTGCCGCATGCCCGACGGTACCTTGATTGATGATTATTATGTGCTTGAATATCCCGACTGGGTAAACGCGGTCGCTGTTACAGAGGATAATGAAGTGATCCTGATAAGGCAATATCGTCATGCAGCCGAAGAGGTTATTCTGGAAGTACCTGGTGGCTGCATCGATCCAGGTGAAACACCCGAACAGGCGGTGAAACGAGAGCTGCTGGAAGAGACCGGTTATGCATTTGAAACGCTCGAACCCATGGGCTGGGTTTATGCCAACCCCTCAACCTCTGCGAATAAAACGCATAGCTATCTGCTGACAGGAGGAAAGAAAGTGCAGGAACAGCATCTCGATGGACGCGAGGAAATCGAAGTATTGAAAGTTAGTCCGGACGAACTCAAAGATCTCGTTCTGAACAACAAAATCCCGCAGGCCCTGCATGTGACGGCTATCTTTAACGGACTGGTAAGGCTTGGATTGCTAAAATAGGTTCATCAGCCGTTATTAACTTTCCACTCTCAACTTTCAACGCTTAACTTCTAGCTTTCAACTCTTTCGCTATGTTTGTTCAGGACCTATATATTTATCCAATTAAGTCGCTCGGAGGAATTAAAACTAAAAGCTCATTAGCGCTGCAAAGAGGCTTTGAGTTTGACAGACGTCTGATGCTCGTTGACGAAAAAGGACGGTTCATTACCCAAAGAGTCTATCACCAGCTCGCACTGCTTCAAACAGAGATCGCTGAAGCCGGCATTCTGATCACACACAAACAACATCCGGAACTAAATACCATCGTTCCCTTTAACCATACAAGAGAAGAGACAATAACAGTGTCAATATGGGATGATACCGTTGAGGCATTTCACCTTAACGAGGAGCTTGACGAATGGTTCAGCGCTTTTCTCCAATTCCCCTGCAGGCTTGTCTATCTTCCGGAAGACGGCACCCGGGCAGTCGACACCAGATATGCAGAAAACGGAGAGCAGGTTAGCTTTGCAGATGCCTTTCCATACCTCTTAATTGGGCAGGCCTCTCTCGACGATCTGAACACACGCTTAACCGAAGCTGTTCCCATGGACAGGTTCCGACCCAGCATCGTAGTTGCAGGAAGCCCGGCCTTTGATGAAGACACATGGAAAGAGATCAAAATTGGAGAGGTACGGTTCAAGGTTGCCAAACCCTGCGCCAGGTGCGTTCTGACAACGGTCAACCAGGAAACTGGAATAAAAGGCAAAGAGCCATTACTCACATTATCCAGGTACCGGACCGCGAACAATAAAGTTCTCTTCGGTCAGAACCTCATAGCGCTGAATGAAGGCATTATAAAAGAAGGCGATCAGCTGGAAGTGCTGGCATATAAAGACTGATTATTTTCATTCAACGCAATAACGCTCTCTTCGCTTAATACATTACATAACACTATGATTAATTACAATCCCAAAGTATGGTTTCCGTTCATATTCAAGTTCAATAAAACAGATACGCTCCGGCGGCTATTCCCGCTGATGTGCCTCGCAGCCGTCTACTCCGGAGTAGTTGCCTGGCTTGAGCTTGAATATTTTCAGTTATCAAAAAACAGCTATGTAAGTAATGTAGGACTGATGCATAGTGTCCTCGGCTTTGTTATTTCCCTGCTGCTTGTATTTCGCACCAATACGGCTTACGACCGCTGGTGGGAAGGTCGCAAACAACTGGGCGCTCTAACGAACAGCGCAAGGAACCTCGCTATTAAATTACACGCTTTTATCAAGGATGAAGAAGATAAACATTTCTTCAGGCTGATGATACCAAATTATGCATTCGCTCTAAAGAACCATCTCCGCGAAAATGACGACTTCCACGAACTCGACCCTGTACTCGACCTCAAAAGGAACCATCATTTGCCCAACCAGATCGCCTCGAAAATATTTGCCCGCGTAATTGATCTTGAGCAGCAAGGAAAACTCTCTGCAGATGCTATATGGCTTATCAACGAAGAAATAAAATCATTGACGGATATATGCGGTGCATGCGAACGGATAAAAAATACACCCATCCCATATACCTATAGTGTATTCATCAAGAAATTTATATTCTTCTATATTCTTACTTTACCCTTTGGATGGGTGTTCAATATAGGCTATCTGATCATTCCGGTTATTGTGTTTATACTTTATGCTTTTGCCAGTCTTGAGCTCATTGCCGAAGAAATAGAAAACCCGTTTGGCAAGGACGACAATGATCTTCCGGTAGATCAGATCTGCCACAATATAAGAAAGCATGTGAGCGAAATGCTGTAAAACACACACGATACAGCGTATGCCGCAAAAAAAAGCGCCTGAGTAATCAAGCGCTTTTTTTATAGCAATATTGTTCTTAACTCATCTTGAGTTTCTTCTGAATATCCTGAACGTAATTCTTAAACTTCTTGTCGGTATCGATGAGGTCTTCTACCGTTTGACAGGCGTAAATAACAGTGGAGTGATCACGACCGCCGAAGAACTGACCAATAGATTTAAGGGATGTTTTTGTAAGGCTCTTTGCCAGATACATTGATATTTGACGTGCCTGTACGATCTCTCTCTTACGGGTTTTCGATTTTACCATTTCCACGGGTACTTCAAAGTACTCGCAAACAAGCTTCTGAATATATTCCATCGAGATCTCGCGGGAGGTGTTCTTAATGAAATTCTTCAGCATCGACTTCGCCAGAGCCAGATCTATTTCTTTTTTATTGAGTGTAGATTGAGCCAGAAGAGATACCATCGCACCTTCAAGTTCACGTACATTATTGTCAATGTTGTGAGCTACATATTCAATTACTTCCCCAGGCAACTCTATCCCGTCAGAATACATCTTCTTCTTCAGGATAGCCATGCGTGTTTCAAGATCAGGAACCTGCAGGTCAGCTGAAAGTCCCCATTTAAAACGACTCAACAGACGTTCTTCCAGACCCGCAAGATCTTTAGGAGCCTTATCAGATGTAAGGATCACTTGCTTGCCCGACTGGTGGAGATGATTAAATACATGGAAAAAGATATCCTGTGTTTTTTCTTTACCGGCAAAATTATGCACATCATCCATGATGATCACATCCATCGCCTGGTAGAAATTAACAAAGTCGTTAATTGTATTGTTCTTCAGCGAATCTACAAACTGCTGACAGAACTTCTCGCAGGAAACATAGATCACCAGCTTATCAGGACTAGTTCTCTTAATTTCATTGCCTATAGCCTGTGCAAGGTGAGTCTTTCCAAGCCCCACACCTCCGTACAACATCAGGGGATTAAACGAAGTTCCACCTGGCTTTGCAGCTACAGCATATCCGGCCGAGCGTGCAAGGCGGTTACAGTCACCCTCAATAAAGTTTTCGAAACAATAATTGGGGTTGAGCTGAGGATCTACCTGGAGTTTCTTCAGCCCCGGAATAACAAACGGATTCTTGATATCTTTATTTAATGCTACCGGTACCGGGATAGACTGACGTTTACCTTCAGCTCCGTTTCCATTGGACGGCATATTCGTTGTGTAAGGCTTATTATTGGAAGACTTTTCAACAACTATGTTATATTCAAGCCTGCCTTCTTCTCCGAGCTGCTTCTTTACAGTTTTGCGTAAAAGGCCAACATAATGCTCTTCGAGCCACTCATAAAAAAATAAACTTGGCACCTGTATAGTGAGTACATTTCCTTCCAATCGCAAAGCTTTTATCGGCTCAAACCAAGTCTTGAAACTCTGAGCCGGAATATTGTCTTTTATGATCTGAAGACAGTGACTCCATACGTTTGTACAAGTTCTTTCCATATTAATTATTACTAAGAATTTGATTTCCAACCAGTGCTGAACCGAAATTACCTACCGGTTTGGAACATCGAATATTCTAAAAATATTCTGCTTTTTAAACTAATTTTTCAAATATCTTTAACTGGCTCAACAGCAGAAGAATAAGCTATTTTACCTGTTTTTTTCCTTTCAAACACAAAATCAAGCCGCCCCAGGTTGATTCCGCCGAAGCCCACCTGGTTAATCAGAGTTTCGTTTCCCGAAAGATTTTTAACTCTGTCTGGATGATCTAAAAACGTGTGCGTATGCCCTCCGATAATGAGGTCAATATGCTTTGTAGCAGCAGCAAGTACAACGTCAGAAACTCTGTTATCTTCATATTTATACCCCAAATGCGACAGACACACTATCAAGTCACACTTCTCTTCATTCTTCAGAAGATCTTCCATTTCCCTCGCTTTTTGTACCGGATCGAGATATATGGTATTGCCATATTGCTGTTTGTTTACCAAACCGGTAAGCTGGATACAGAGTCCGAAAACACCAATCTTTAATCCACCTTTCCTGAACACCTGAAAGGCTTTTGTCTTTCCTTTTAAGACAGTATCCGAGAAGTCGTAATTTGCTGTCAGTATCGGAAAGTTAGCGTGAGGTAACTGCTTATGAAATCCCTCCACCCCATTGTCGAAATCATGATTACCCATGGTTGCCGCATCATAGCCCATCATGCTCATCATTTTTAATTCGAGCTCCCCTCCATAATAATTAAAATAGGGCGTTCCCTGAAAAATGTCGCCGGCATCAAACAACAGGACATGCTCTTCTTCCTTCCTGATCTTATTTATAAGAGCAGCCCTTCTGGCCACGCCACCACGTCCGGGATAGTTACGGTCATCCATAGGAAAAGGATCAATACGGCTATGAACGTCATTTGTATGCAGGATGGTAATCTTTACACCTGCATCTTTGGCGTACACACTACCCGACCTTAAACCCAGCGCAACTAAAGCCGACCCTGCAAGCGTATTTTTTATAAAGTTCCTTCTATCCATCGCTGCGCCAATTACTTTTTTATTATCCGGCCATCAAGTTTCGGATCAACCTGTGTTCCCGCTGCATTCTTCTCTTTCAGATACTCAAACAATGCATCCCTTTGTTTAATTTGAGATTCCACACGCTTCAGCGCCTTTTTGTATACATCTGCCTTATCTCCGCCGTTTGCAATGTAGTCGCTGGTAAGAACAATATATTGTTTATTGATATTAAATGGCTGTCCGCCAATCTGAATATCAACAGCCTGGTTGTTATCTATTTTATAGGTTGCTCCGGAAATGGGATCTCCTCCACCTGCGGCCATATAATTAAAGAGATCAAGAGTGCTTTGACCATCCAGCGTAACAGTTACAAGATAATTCTCGAAGGGCATTAACTCGAATATGTTAAAGACTTTCAGCTTTCCCGCTGGAAGGGGCGATCTTAATCCAAAGTAATTTGTGTGGGCAAAATCAAACTCCAAATGATGTTGCTTTCCCACTTCAAACATCGCATCAGTAACCAGGTTATTGAGCCGGCCTTCTGGTTTTCCCCTTGTTATCACAGATGATGAAAGAGCAATCACATCGTTCATCTGTGAATCCAGTTTCATTTTGTATGGGCGATAAAAAGCGAGTAAGGAAGTATCAGTAGGAAGACTGTCAGCAATTGGATACAAGCGCCCTGCTGATCCTGCCTGATATAGCCTGGGGCTGCATCCTGTGATATACAACAAAGGGACAAGGATCAGAGAATACATCATCTGCCTCAATGAGCGCAAAGGAAACTGAGAAGCGGGCCTTGACATTAATTTAGTTGTAACGGGTCTTTGAACAGTATTCTAATACGACGACTAATCAAAAAAGTTTCTGAATATCCTGCCTTAAAATTTCGAGTGCTGTATCGTACGGGTTCTCTTCCAGAGATGCCAGATGCGTTAACACTATCTTGCTCATATCCAGAGACGTGGCATCAGGGGGTAGCGTTTTGGCCACATTGTTTATCATAGTAAGGGTTTCTTCTTTGATCCGCTTTACTACCGACCATGCGGCGCTGCTTACATAGATCTGCTGTGAGATGTTATGCTGATATTCATTCCTGACCTCGGCAATAAGTATCTGCTGCAATTCCTGGATAGTAATTCCGTTGGCGTGGTTACGTAATAGTAAACTGGAGGGGTTTATTCGCTCCACAAAGATCACTACGCGTTCGTAAGCCTGAAGACGTAAAGGAAGAGTTGTTTCAAGCGCGGCCTTTTTAAGCTCCAGTAATTTTAATCCCTGAGCACGTTCAATAACCGGCCTTAGGGTTAGATATACTACTAAGAATATCAGCGAGCCAGAGACTGTAAACTTAATAATATCTATAAAAAACGCAGTTACCCATTCCATATCCGTTTTGTTGTTAAAGAGTCAAATCAATAGAGGCCCTGCAAAAATGAGAATTATCGCTGTATATTTGTTATAAAAGAAAAAGAAATAAGCATGGAGGTTACAAATCTGCAGATACCTGTTTCTTTAACAGAGGGTGCGAAGAAAGAGCTTAAAAAGTTAAAGGATCAGCAGGAGCTCGGTGAAGAATTCGGTGTACGATTAGGCGTAGAAGGTGGTGGATGTGCCGGAATGAATTACATACTCGGCTTTGATCAGAAAAAAGAAGGGGATGACGAGTTTATTGTTGACGGCATAAAGGTATTTATGCATAAAGCACATGGCTTGTACCTGGCTGGGATGGAAGTAGATTTCCAGAATGGGTTAAACGCCCGCGGGTTTACATTTAACAACCCAAATGCATCGAAGACCTGCGGTTGCGGTACTTCATTTTCAGTATAGTAAACAGTTTACAAATTTTTAATGAGGGTTCCTGGATGATTAATCAAGGGGCCCTTCGTTATTATACAGACACTGAAGTTGCCGCCAATCCTATTTTCCCTGATTAGCTGGCGTAAGCTTTATAATATTCAGTGGAAGCTGGAATCCAATTTCAAAACTTCCTCCTGTATCTTCGCCCAGTGCCGCTAACTGGCTTGAATAAAAGCCATGAAAGAAAACCCTGTTTTCAATATTCAGTTCGAAACCCAGCGTCGTACTTTTGCTGCTATGATACATTCCAACTAGTGAAATAAGGTTATTAGGAAATTTAATTGCAGTACCAAGGTCCCACAGGTTGTTAAATCCACGCGCTCCACGTATATATAACTTAGGCTCGAGAGCCACCATATCGTTATCTTTCCCCATATTGTAAGCCACAGACAAAAAGTAAGTAGAGCCATCGGCAGAATTACTGATGTCCTTTTTCAAAAACTTTTTCAGGTTTGGCAACGCTCCCTGTAATGTAAGCTTGTCGCTGATATAAGCGATTCCAAAATCCCCGTCGAGATATGCCTTACGTTCGTTATAACGGGCAGCCGATATATCATTCGGCGCGGCAATTACACTTCCATCATCCAGACGTTCAATCAACGCACCTACAGAAAGACCAAAATGAACACTCCGCTTTTCGCCGTTTAATGGCAAATGATATGCATAACTTCCCATTACCCGGGTGCGTCTGATTAATCCCGCTTTATCATTATAAAGATTAAGCCCCACCCCAACCTTTTCTTTTATCTTATAATCAGCAGTAAACGACTGAGTTACCGGAGAGCCCGGTATTGCACGCCACTGATTACGATAGTCGAGATTAACTATCAAATTCTCACTCATTCCTGCCAATGCAGGGTTTCCTACATATTGATTCTGATAATATTGTGTCGCGAGAGGTGTTATTTGCGCTGCAGTTTGCGACAGTTGCATAAATCCGCAGACAAAAACAAGTCCCGTCAGTTGTATTATTCTCCAATGTGTCTGTTTCTTTATTTTCTGTATCATATAGACAATGATTTTCCCTGATTTCTTACTTAACCCGTTGTGCGGTTTAAGCGGCAAGGGCATGTTTTAAGTGATTAATGGGTTTGTTGTTTTTGAAATTGATCAACTGCAGAACGGCTACGCCACTTATCTTTGAACACATCCTTGTGAAGAGCCCGCTGAGCGATTTTGCATAATTCCTTTTGATGTAAAGGTGGTCGCAAAGCTGAGAAAACAGAGTTTCCACTCTCTTGCGGACGTATCGGTAAGAAGGATTCCAGAGCGTTGTTCTTTTCTTCATATTATTCCTTAAAGGGGTGATTAACCGAATCCTGTCCTGTTCAAAAAGAGTGGTTTGATAGGGCAGGGATAAATATCCTTTATCTGCAATTAATTCACATTCATTTAGTTCCAGATTTTCAAGCTGGCTGAGATAGTGTACATCATGTACATTAGCAGCCGTTATTCCCATTGATACCGGAACACCGGCTTTCGAAATAATCAGTTGCATTTTGAAGCCGTAATAATGCAGCCTGTGAGATGCATGATACCCTCTGGAAGGTTGTACATGCAAATCTTCTCTGCAAATGCTGGTCCTGGAAATCCTTACATTCTGACAAATAGGAACAGGTACCGAATCTATAATAAACTGGCGGTTATCGGGATTGATTATTTCCGATATAGGTTGAGCCACCAGGGCAATATAATCCTGAAGTCTCTTTCGCCTTCTGTTGTAATTAGACCGGTCTATTAAATTAGGAAACTCCCCGCTATATTCTGTTCTAAGTTTAGAAAACAGCAGGTTTTCCGAGTCAATACCCAGTGCTTCGGAAGTAATAGACAAAGCAACTATCTCTATATCTGACAGTTTTGGCAAATTCCTGTACTTGAAGAAGTTGCCATCCGCTAACATATATTCTGTCAAAGCAAGTTTGCTAATCTCAAGAATCTTATCGAAATTGGTCTTTAAGTTGTGCATGTAAGAAAATGTCGAATACTTTCTTAATTTACTGCTTATCAGTAACGTGCACAACTTTATTCCTTCTTCTTTTTTCATTTATTTACTTTTACTCAAACCGCACAACGGGTTTACTTATACTATTCTTTGACCACCGAAATAAAACCTGTCATTTTATTTTTCCCTGAATCGATCGACAAAACGTAATAAAAAGTATCTTCAGGAACAGGAACGCCATTAAAAGTTGCATCCCAGGTATTATTATATCCGTTCTGGCTAAACACAACCCGGCCAGCCCTGTCAAAAATCTTAACTTCGTTATTAGGGTACAGGTCAATATTTTTAACGATCCATACGTCATTTACCCCATCGCTGTTAGGGGTCACCATGTTGTTGGCAACAAGCGTTTTATAGTCGTTTACTACGTTAATTACAATACTTTGTGTAACGCTACATCCCGCGCCGTTATTGACTATTACTTTGTAAGTAGTGGTTTTTACCGGTCTTACTACAATGGAAGAATCTGTAGTGTGACCACCAATTAATCCTTCACTGACATCCCAGAGATAAGTCGTTCCGCCATTCGCTGTTAAAACCACTTCATCTCCCAGTGATAAGTTTTCTCCTTTGTCGGCTAAGATCTTCCCATTAGGTGCCTGAACCACCTTAACTGTAACAGGATCTGAAATAGTGGAAATTCCATTTGCAAGAACAGTTTGCACTGAGTAGTCACCGTTATCTATCACCGTTAACTCTCTCTGGGTTGCTCCCTGCAACTGAACTCCATTTCTGTACCATTGCCATGAAGAGGCCAAGACCGTGCTCAGCGTTACCGACGATCCTTTACAAAAAGTGGTACTACCTGATGCAATTACGGGAGGGATAACAAAGCCCGAAGATACAGCTGTAACGTCCGAGACGTTAACAGCGTCGCTGAAAAGCTGACTTACATACTTATCGTACGCATTTGAGATACTTCCGCTAGCGAGCAGATAATCTTTGTAATTATTGCTCCCAGTGGTGTTCGTGTAAGCCAGATTGAGCGAAGATGCATTATTCCCATTTAATTCCGTATTTAAAAAGTCGAGAGCCATCGTTCCACGAAAAAGCACGGGGCTGCTAAAATGATATATCCGGGTGATACTATTATACTGCGGCCACGAAACCGGGGAATTACCTCTTAAGACAGTGAGGTTTTTAAGTTCAAAATCTACAGACGGAATAAGAGATAAGCCATCGGTACTAAAAAGTGTACCGCTTTTAATATAGACTCCCTGCCCGTCTGCCTTGAGCTGTGCTCTCGCGTCCTTATTTAAGGAAACCGCCATCACACAGACCATAAATACAATCAGTTTCTTCATTTTATTAGTTATAAATCTGTCCTGCCTTCGCATTCTCTTACTTTCGGATAGCTTTTTCAAGATCCTCAACCGTCTCAGGAAGGCCGACTATTTTATTTGTTTTAGAATCCACAAGAACCAAAACGGGAGTAGAAAGGATATAATAAGCACTTGCCTCCGGACTGTTTATTCCACCGTTTGCTCTGCTATGCTTCCAGCCAGTCAGTTTAAGTTTTGCATCCTCCCAAACCTTGATTTCCGTATCTGTAAAGTCTACACTTATGGCAAAAACCTCCATCACTTTTTTCCCGCCTGCCTTTTGATACCATGGATATAGCTTTTCCACAAGCTCCTTACAGTGCTGACAGTCGGCCGACCAAAACATGACGAGCTTGTAAGGAGAGGTGGTGTTGTAGCTATGGAATTGAACAGGTTTCCCTGAAGCATCCGTTGTTGCAAAATCAGGAGCGACCGTACCCGGCCTGATTGTTTCTATTCCCTGAAGTCTCTTTTCGATCTCAAGGCGCTTGGTTGTTATACATCTTGGATCCTGAAGGTAAGGCTCAAGCATTTTAATGCCGGAAGCTATGTTAAATCCCTCGTAACCCTTGTAAAAATAATCGACCATCCATCCGTAGACGAGAGGGTGACCTGATTTTGCTTTTTTAATTGCTCGCTGACCAGCGAGGGTAAAGAGAGAGTCACGAAGGGCAACAGTTGTTGCCATTGCACCATAGAGATTCACATATGCGTTCATCCAATCTTTAAGATCTGCAGTTTTTGCCAGCAGGGGGTCTTTAAAATCCATATAGTCAAAATAATGATCCATTATACTTTGCATTCTCGCTGCATCTGTACCTTTGAATTCAGTTTGAGGAATGTATTGAAATTGAAAAACCTTTGACACAAACGCGTCGGAATGTCGCTGTATCTCCTCTGCTAGCCAGGCGTTGTATTCCTTCCGACGTCTTTCATATTCATCAATACCATTCTTATAGAAACCAGACTCTGGCTGATCATAACTGACAAGAAAACTCTGAAGAAGAGAAATCTGAGTTCGCCTTTTCGAATTCTGTTTAGAAAATTCAGCAAAGAGTGTATTCTCTTTCTCTCCTTTTTGGAACCAGGTACTGTCAGGGTTATTTACAGCTTTAGGATTGACCCAAAGCTCTAAGCCTTGCTTCCCTACAAAAAAATATCGTTCAGAAGGGTAAGGAGTACTTGACTCCTTTTCCTTGTAGTCAAAGCGGAGTACGAATTGACCAGGAGTACGTTCTGAAGGTATACTTAAAACAGAAACCTCTCCCTTTTTAATATTATCCTTTTCTATTATAGGTTTTAATGCTCCAGAACCAGATAATGGCATCAAGCTTATCTTTGTTGAATAAACTTCTGAAATGTGAACTTTTAGTTCAACATTTTGCGCATTGACAGTTACACTATCTATAAGAAAGAATAACAATGCAGCATTCACAATCAAACTCTTTTTCATCCTTTATTTTTTATCATCGTTAATCTTTTAAACATCTTAATGGAGTTGCAATCGCCTTGTTTAAGCTGACAACAGAACTGCTCCCACTACCAAAACCTAATGCATACCCATTCTCATAAGTACTTCCAACATAACTACTTGTCCAGTAATACCCTGTCACCCCTCTACCTACCAATGCTCCGTTCGCTGCAGCTAGGTATCCCGCTGGATGGAGTCGCAACACGGAATTAAATGCATGTCCTGCATTTTGCCAATATTGCGGCTGATCATCGGCATTATAAAACTCTGTATACGTCGGCAAACGCCATCGGTTACCAAGAAGTCGTGTACATGGATCTATTGATGCCGCCCATCCGACATTCCACTCAGAAATACTTGTAATCCATGCTCTAACCGGAATATAGCTGTTTCCATCGTGCTTGTATCCCTGTAGTCTGTTAAACTGCCAATACCAGCCAGACGATGATTCTGTGGCATCACTCACTGATAAAGCAGGCTGTGCAGAACCTAAATTTTGGGTTATCCAGCACTTAGCTAATCCACTTATATTGGTACTTATTGTCTGATAAGTAATCGATTTTGACTCTGGAGCTCCGTTTATTCCTATTTCATGAATTACGCTCACTGGCAGGCATATTTTAAAGCTGCTAACACTTGGGCTATAAGAGGTGCCTTTACTATTCATAACGTAGGCTCTTACATAAACAGTAACTCCTTCGTTTAAACCAGAAATTGTTTCCGTAAAAGATCCTACTCCCAAGCCAGACATTATTTTATTATCTGTTATAGCTGGTATTGGATTAGTAGTACTCCAGCAGAAACCTCTTTCTGTGATATTTACACCTCCGTCCGGCCCAGCTATGGCCGTACATTTGGCGCTTGAACCAGTCATTGTTATTGTAGGCACATCTACTGAACTTACTGAAGCTAAAGCGGGAACCAGAGCGTCACGCACGCATCGAACGGGGGTTGCATTTGCTTTGTTCAGACCGACAACTGAGCTGCTATTGCTAGTTACCAGCATGGCGTAGGCATCAACATAGGTACTTCCTACGTGACTGTTACTCCAGTAATAGCCGGTTGCTCCACGACCTGTCAATGCCCCTGCTGCTGCGGTTAAATAGCCTGCTGCGTGCAACTTCAATACAGATCCAAAAGCATCATTATAATTCAGCCAGAATTGAGGAGCGTCGTCTGCATTAACCCATTCAGAAACTGTAGGCAATCTCCATCCCGAGCTCAAAAGACGAACACAAGGATCATTTGTTGACGCCCAGCTAACATTCCATTCCGAGATACTTGTTATCCATGGGGTCCAGCCATTCTTCGGACTATAGCTTGTCCCGTCATGCTTGTAGCCTTGCAGTTGGTTAAACTGCCAATACCAGCCAGAGGATAATGCAGAAGCATCTGTCACAGAAGTCGCCTGTTTCTCTGCACCAAGATTTTGAGTAAGCCAGCATAATGCAGACTTACTTATTCCGCTACTAATAGAATGATATGTTATCGTCTTGCTCTCCGGTGATCCATTAAGTCCTTCAGTATGAATAACGTTAAACTCTGTTGGACATATTTTGAAGCTGGTCACTGAAGGGCTGTAGGCTACACCCTTACTGTTGATAACATATGCCCGCACATATACGGTCGGACCTTCCGTCAGTCCGCTGATCGTTGTATTGAAAGTCCCTACTCCCGAACCCGACAGGATCTTATTGTCTGCTACCGTAGGAGTGACATTCGTCGTACTCCAGCATAGTCCCCGCTCGGTAATAGATGCCCCGCCGTCAGGTCCTGCGGTAGCAGTCCCAATTGCTGTTGAGCTGGTCATCGTCGAGGTCGGGATGTCCACATTGCTTACCGACGCAAGATTGATCACTACGGCATCCCGAACACACCGTACCGGTGTGGCGTTCGCCTTATTCAGGCTTACAAGCCCGCTGCTCCCGCTGCCGATACCTAAGGCATATCCGTTCTCATACGTACTACCCACAAAACTGCTGCTCCAATAATAACCTGTCGTGCCACGGCCCGTCAGCACTCCTCCTGCTGCTGTCAGGTAACCCCCGGCATGTAGTTTCAGTACCGACTTGTACGTATCTGTGTAGTTCTGCCAGAACTGAGGTGCATCATCTGCACTGTCCCACTCTGTGGCAGTCGGCAAACGCCAGCCTGATCCTAATAAAAGGATACATGGATCGCTACCCGCTGCCCAGCCCACGTTCCATTCCGAGATACTGGTAACCCAGGCTGTCCAGGCATTCTTCGGACTGTAGTTCGTCCCGTCATGCTTATATCCCTGCGAACGGTTGAACTGCCAGTACCAGCCTGAGGATGCCTCACTCGCATCGGTCGCCCCGGAGGCTTCCTGGCTCGACCCCAGGTTCTGTGTTAACCAGCATAAAGCCGATTTACTGATCCCGCTGCTGATCGAATGATAGGTCACTGTCTTATCTTCCGGAGCCCCGTTCAACCCTTCTGTATGGATCACCGTAAACTCTGTCGGACAGATCTTAAAGCTGCTCACCACCGGACTGTACGCTGTACCTACTCCATTGGTTGCGTAGGCCCGCACATAATAAGTCGTCCCTTGTACCAGGCCTTCCAGCTTCGAAGTGAAGGTGCCGATACCCGTACCTGCCTTGATGATATTGTCGGCAATCGTCGGTATGGCCTTCGAGGTACTCCAGCATAGTCCCCGGTCCGTAACAGCCGAACCTCCGTCGGGTGCTACTGTTGCCGTACCCAGCGCCGTGCTGTCGGTCATCGTACTGGTCGGAATACTCACATTGCTCACCGATGGTAATGCCGGCACGATCGCATCCCGAACGCAACGAACAGGCGTGGCATTGGCCTTGTTCAGACCTACAACTGAACTGCTCGTCCCTGTGATCAGCATCGCATACGCATCTACATACGTACTGCCTACGAAGCTATTGCTCCAGTAATAGCCGGTTGTTCCACGACCTGTTAATGCCCCTGCTCCTGCCGTCAGGTATCCCGCCAAATGAAGCTTAAGAACCGACTTGTACGCATCAACACTACTGTTCCAGTTCTGTGGAGGTGCATCCGCCGTTGACCACTCCGTAGAGGTCGGCAAGCGCCACCCTGATCCTAACAGAAGCCCGCACGGATCGTTCGCATAAGCCCATCCTACATTCCATTCCGAAATACTCGTCGTCCACGCTGTCCAACCATTCTTCGGACTGTAACTTGTTCCGTCATGCTTGTAACCCTGTGACCGGTTGAACTGCCAGTACCAACCCGATGAACTTTCTGTATCGTCGTTCACTGCCAGCGCCTGACGGTCAGATCCTAAGTTCTGGGTTATCCAGCACCTGGAGAATCCTCCTATATTACTACTGATTGTTCCGTATGTTATTGTCTTGGTTTCCGGGGCTCCGTTGAGTCCTCCCACGTGAGTCACCGTTAAAGGAAGACATATTTTGAAGCTGGTCACTGAAGGGCTGTAGGCTACACCCTTACTGTTAATAACATATGCCCGCACATATACGGTCGGACCTTCCGTCAGTCCGCTGATCGTTGTATTGAAAGTCCCTACTCCCGAACCCGACAGGATCTTATTGTCTGCTATCGTAGGAGTGACATTCGTCGTACTCCAGCATAGTCCCCGCTCGGTAATAGATGCCCCGCCGTCAGGTCCTGCGGTAGCAGTCCCAATTGCTGTTGAGCTGGTCATCGTCGAGGTCGGGATGTCCACATTGCTCACCGATGCAAGATTGATCACTACGGCATCCCGAACACACCGTACCGGTGTGGCGTTCGCCTTATTCAGGCTTACAAGCCCGCTGCTCCCGCTGCCGATACCTAAGGCATATCCGTTCTCATACGTACTACCCACAAAACTGCTGCTCCAATAATAACCTGTCGTGCCACGGCCCGTCAGCACTCCTCCTGCTGCTGTCAGGTAACCCCCGGCATGTAGTTTCAGTACCGACTTGTACGTATCTGTGTAGTTCTGCCAGAACTGAGGTGCATCATCTGCACTGTCCCACTCTGTGGCAGTCGGCAAACGCCAGCCTGATCCTAATAAAAGGATACATGGATCGCTACCCGCTGCCCAGCCCACGTTCCATTCCGAGATACTGGTAACCCAGGCTGTCCAGGCATTCTTCGGACTGTAGTTCGTCCCGTCATGCTTATATCCCTGCGAACGGTTGAACTGCCAGTACCAGCCTGAGGATGCCTCACTCGCATCGGTCGCCCCGGAGGCTTCCTGGCTCGACCCCAGGTTCTGTGTTAACCAGCATAAAGCCGATTTACTGATCCCGCTGCTGATCGAATGATAGGTCACTGTCTTATCTTCCGGAGCCCCGTTCAACCCTTCTGTATGGATCACCGTAAACTCTGTCGGACAGATCTTAAAGCTGCTCACCACCGGACTGTACGCTGTACCTACTCCATTGGTTGCGTAGGCCCGCACATAATAAGTCGTCCCTTGTACCAGGCCTTCCAGCTTCGAAGTGAAGGTGCCGATACCCGTACCTGCCTTGATGATATTGTCGGCAATCGTCGGTATGGCCTTCGAGGTACTCCAGCATAGTCCCCGGTCCGTAACAGCCGAACCTCCGTCGGGTGCTACTGTTGCCGTACCCAGCGCCGTGCTGTCGGTCATCGTACTGGTCGGAATACTCACATTGCTCACCGATGGTAATGCCGGCACGATCGCATCCCGAACGCAACGAACAGGCGTGGCATTGGCCTTGTTCAGACCTACAACTGAACTGCTCGTCCCTGTGATCAGCATCGCATACGCATCTACATACGTACTGCCTACGAAGCTATTGCTCCAGTAATAGCCGGTTGTTCCACGACCTGTTAATGCCCCTGCTCCTGCCGTCAGGTATCCCGCCAAATGAAGCTTAAGAACCGACTTGTACGCATCAACACTACTGTTCCAGTTCTGTGGAGGTGCATCCGCCGTTGACCACTCCGTAGAGGTCGGCAAGCGCCACCCTGATCCTAACAGAAGCCCGCACGGATCGTTCGCATAAGCCCATCCTACATTCCATTCCGAAATACTCGTCGTCCACGCTGTCCAACCATTCTTCGGACTGTAACTTGTTCCGTCATGCTTGTAACCCTGTGACCGGTTGAACTGCCAGTACCAACCCGATGAACTTTCTGTATCGTCGTTCACTGCCAGCGCCTGACGGTCAGATCCTAAGTTCTGGGTTATCCAGCACCTGGAGAATCCTCCTATATTACTACTGATTGTTCCGTATGTTATTGTCTTGGTTTCCGGGGCTCCGTTGAGTCCTCCCACGTGAGTCACCGTTAAAGGAAGACATATTTTGAAGCTGGTCACTGAAGGGCTGTAGGCTACACCCTTACTGTTAATAACATATGCCCGCACATATACGGTCGGACCTTCCGTCAGTCCGCTGATCGTTGTATTGAAAGTCCCTACTCCCGAACCCGACAGGATCTTATTGTCTGCTACCGTAGGAGTGACATTCGTCGTACTCCAGCATAGTCCCCGCTCGGTAATAGATGCCCCGCCGTCAGGTCCTGCGGTAGCAGTCCCAATTGCTGTTGAGCTGGTCATCGTCGAGGTCGGGATGTCCACATTGCTCACCGATGCAAGATTGATCACTACGGCATCCCGAACACACCGTACCGGTGTGGCGTTCGCCTTATTCAGGCTTACAAGCCCGCTGCTCCCGCTGCCGATACCTAAGGCATATCCGTTCTCATACGTACTACCCACAAAACTGCTGCTCCAATAATAACCTGTCGTGCCACGGCCCGTCAGCACTCCTCCTGCTGCTGTCAGGTAACCCCCGGCATGTAGTTTCAGTACCGACTTGTACGTATCTGTGTAGTTCTGCCAGAACTGAGGTGCATCATCTGCACTGTCCCACTCTGTGGCAGTCGGCAAACGCCAGCCTGATCCTAATAAAAGGATACATGGATCGCTACCCGCTGCCCAGCCCACGTTCCATTCCGAGATACTGGTAACCCAGGCTGTCCAGGCATTCTTCGGACTGTAGTTCGTCCCGTCATGCTTATATCCCTGCGAACGGTTGAACTGCCAGTACCAGCCTGAGGATGCCTCACTCGCATCGGTCGCCCCGGAGGCTTCCTGGCTCGACCCCAGGTTCTGTGTTAACCAGCATAAAGCCGATTTACTGATCCCGCTGCTGATCGAATGATAGGTCACTGTCTTATCTTCCGGAGCCCCGTTCAACCCTTCTGTATGGATCACCGTAAACTCTGTCGGACAGATCTTAAAGCTGCTCACCACCGGACTGTACGCTGTACCTACTCCATTGGTTGCGTAGGCCCGCACATAATAAGTCGTCCCTTGTACCAGGCCTTCCAGCTTCGAAGTGAAGGTGCCGATACCCGTACCTGCCTTGATGATATTGTCGGCAATCGTCGGTATGGCCTTCGAGGTACTCCAGCATAGTCCCCGGTCCGTAACAGCCGAACCTCCGTCGGGTGCTACTGTTGCCGTACCCAGCGCCGTGCTGTCGGTCATCGTACTGGTCGGAATACTCACATTGCTCACCGATGGTAATGCCGGCACGATCGCATCCCGAACGCAACGAACAGGCGTGGCATTGGCCTTGTTCAGACCTACAACTGAACTGCTCGTCCCTGTGATCAGCATCGCATACGCATCTACATACGTACTGCCTACGAAGCTATTGCTCCAGTAATAGCCGGTTGTTCCACGACCTGTTAATGCCCCTGCTCCTGCCGTCAGGTATCCCGCCAAATGAAGCTTAAGAACCGACTTGTACGCATCAACACTACTGTTCCAGTTCTGTGGAGGTGCATCCGCCGTTGACCACTCCGTAGAGGTCGGCAAGCGCCACCCTGATCCTAACAGAAGCCCGCACGGATCGTTCGCATAAGCCCATCCTACATTCCATTCCGAAATACTCGTCGTCCACGCTGTCCAACCATTCTTCGGACTGTAACTTGTTCCGTCATGCTTGTAACCCTGTGACCGGTTGAACTGCCAGTACCAACCCGATGAACTTTCTGTATCGTCGTTCACTGCCAGCGCCTGACGGTCAGATCCTAAATTCTGAGTTATCCAGCACATTAAAGCTCCAGATATTTCAGTACTGATTGCATTATATTTAACAGTCTTATTTTCCGGCGCACCATTAAGTCCGGCGACATGTATGGCATCTATTGGTTTACAAATCTTAAATCGTACCGAAGTAGGACTATAACCAGTGCCGGCGCTATTTGTCGCAAAAGCTCTAACATAATATGTTTTTCCATCCTCCAATCCATTGATTGCAGCGGTGAAATCACCGAGCCCTGTTGTATCAACGGCAACAACGTTATCATTAACTGTCGGACTTCCAGTAGCATTCCAAACTAATCCTCTTTTCGTTACAGGTGCCCCTCCGTCCGGCGTTACCGTAGCTGTTCCGATTGCAAGGCTGTCTGTCATTTTAGTAATCGTTACATTACTCACCTGGGGCGGAGCAATAACAAGTGCATCTCTTATACATCTCAACGACCATCCCCTGTCTGCTTTAGTGTAACTTGCAACCTTACTCACTCCTGTTGCCGCACTGAATTCCAGGTAAGATCCACTCGTAGTACTTGCCTGTGTCGCACTCCAGAACATCCCATAGCTGCCACGATCACTTAGAGCTCCTAATTTCAGCTGCCCTCCATAATGCAGTTTCAATTCAGAAGCATACGCGTTTTTCGAACTCCATCCTCCATTACCAACTGCATTCGTCCATTCCGTTGCCGTGGGTATACGCCACCCTGTGCTCAGCAACAAGTTACATGGATCGGTAGCTGATGTCCAATTCAGACTTTCATTGATAGTTGTAACCCATCCTGTTGACGGTGTCAACACCGTTCCATCATGCTTGTAACCCTGAACGCGGTTGAACTGCCAGTACCATCCTGCTGAGGCTTCAGACGCATCTGTCGCTGAACCCGCTATCTGATCGGCACCCAGGTTTTGAGTGAGCCAACAACTAGCGGAGCCAGATAATGTACTATTCACCGAATGATATTTAACCTTCTTCGTAACAGGAGAGCCATTAAAGCCTGCGCTATGCAAAATCTCAAATTCCTGTGGACAAATCTTAAATGTGGTAACCTGAGGGCTATAATTTAGCCCGATACTATTTTCAGCGTATGCCCTCACATAATAGGTGGGGCCTTCTTTCAATCCTTCTATTACTCCGTTGAATGTTGAATCAGTTGAACTACTCGGAATTTTATTATCATTGATTGTAGGATATCCGGTGGTGTTCCACACAATCCCTCGTGCAGTTACCGGAGATCCTCCATTAGTCACAATGGAAGCGATAGCTTCTGCAGTGCTGTCTGTCATCGTTGTAGTAGAAATGACTACGTTGCTCAATGTTGGAGGCATCTTCACTGCTGCATCTCTCAAACAACGAACGGAGAAGCCATATGCTTTATCATGGGCAATCATTGCGCTGCCTGCATTATAAAATTGCAAATCCCAGCCAGCTGTGGTACTGTTTCTCGTACTACTCCAATAGTTACCCTGTGTGCCGCGGCCTCCAAGTGCCCCGGTATTGTAAGCAAGATATCCTGCGTTGTGTAACTTTAATACCGAATTGTAAGCATCGTTCTGCACTGTCCAGTTCTGAGGAGCACCATCTACATTCAGCCATTCTGTATAGGTCGGCATACGCCAGTCGACACCAAGCATATTATTACATGGATCATTAACAGGAGCCCAGTCGCTTGCTTCATTAATTGCGGTCATCCAGGCAATCGGGGTGCGTGCTGTAGTATATTGATATCCCAGCATCCTGTTAAACTGGAAATACCATCCGGCAGAAGGCTCAGTGGCATCGGTTACCGATGTTGCTTCCCTGTCTGCCCCCAGATTTTGAGTGATCCAGCATCGTGCGGCGCCAGTCATATACGTGCCGGTCGCGTGATACGTTACCTTCTTTGTCACCGGTGCTCCCTTCACTCCTGCTGTATGTTGAATATCAAAAGACGCAGGGCAAACAACAGTCATCACCGCGTTGAAACCCGTACTGTCACTGTAAGCAGTACCAGCACTGTTAGTTGCATATGCCCGTATATAATAAACGTCCCCTTCCTTCAGTCCGGTAACTTTCCCGGCAAAGGCTCCGGTACCGCCGCCTGAAATGGCAATTACCTGATCTGCTAGTGTAGGACTGCCAGTTGTATTCCAGCAGAACCCACGGGCTGTGACCGGCGCACCGCCATCTGACCCTATTGCTGCTGATACGTCTGCTGTGGTTGCAGTCATTGTAAAAGGATCAACAGTGACACTGCCGACAGAGGGAAGCGATATCTTGATTGAATCGCGAAGACACCTAACACTGAAGGCATATGCCTTATCATGACTTAGCACCGGATTAGCAGATGAATAGACAGGAAGGTCATACGCTGTCGTAGTGTTCGTTTGTACGCTGCTCCAGAAATTACCCTGTGTACCGCGACCCGCAAGCACCCCAGTGGTATTATTCAGGTATCCCGAATAATGAAGCTTAAGAGGAGAGCTCGCAAAAGGAAGGCCTCCGTTGCTAATCACATTCGTCCATTCTGTATTTGTCGGGATACGCCAGCCTGATCCAAGCAATGAAGTACAAGGATCTGTTAATGACGTCCAATTACGGGTCTCATTGATCGCAAACCAACCGGTAAGAGGTGTGCGTACAGCACCTCCGTATTGATAAGCCTGAGTCCGGTTAAACTGCCAGTACCATCCAGCTGATGCATCGGTAGCATCAGCGAGTGAGGTTGCCTGTTGATCTGCGCCCAGGTTTTGGGTTAACCAACATGCCGCCTGACCAGAGAGAGTACTGCTTACAGAATGATAAGTCACACTCTTCGTAGCTGCAGCTCCATCAATGCCTTCGATGTGTTGTACAGTAAATTCCGGGGGACATATTTTAAAGCTACTTGCTTCCGTACTATAGCCCGTGCCGATGCTGTTTGTCGCATAGGCCCTCACGTAATAGGTCGGCCCTTCTTTTAGTCCTGATAAAGTCTTGGTAAATGATCCCAGGCCGTCACCCGATGCAATTTTATTATCGCTTGTCGTCGGATCGCCAGTAGTATTCCAACAGAAACCGCGCTCTGTTACGGGAGACCCGCCGTCCGGTGTCACAATTGCCGTTGCGTCTACGGCGGTTGAAGTCATTTCAGAGAATGTCACTTTACTTACCGATGGCTTCGACATGACTACCGTATCCCTCAAACAACGAAGCGTAAAGCCATGCCATTTATAGCTACTATAAATAGCGTTCGCGCCACTACTAAACTGAAGATAATTCGCAGTAGTTGGCGCAGTAGCGGTACTGCTCCAGAATATACCATAGGTTCCTCTGCCTGCTAGTGAGCCGTCGGCATAATTGAGGTAACCCGAATTATGTAATTTCAATGGTGTCGTAAACGGAATTCCACCATTAGCAATGACGTTCGCATATTCCGTTGAAGTAGGAATACGCCAACCGGAGCCCAAAAGAAGGTTACAAGGATCATTTTCGGGAACCCAGTCACTGGTTTGTGTTAAGCTTGTCCAGGTAGTAGCAGGGCTTCGGGCACTAGTATATTTGTATCCTTGAGGCCTATTGAACTGCCAGTACCACCCAGCTGATGTTTCTGTTGCGTCATTGACAACTGTCGCCTGCTGATCTGCCCCGAGATTTTGGGTGATCCAGCATCTTGCTGCTCCGGAATACATCGTACTTACGGAGTGATATGTAACGGTCTTCGAAACAGGTGCTCCATTAAGCCCCTCGACGTGCTGCACAATGAACTCAGGCGGACAGATCTTAAAGCTGGTGACTATAGGACTATAACTTGTGCCCTGCGCATTGACAGCATAAGCTCTTATATAATATGTAGGGCCTTCTTTCAGACCATCGATTAAACTGGTAAAGCTGCCGGTTCCAGCCCCCATTGTAATTTGATTATCTGCAATTTGAGGATCGCCTGTAGTATTCCAGCAGAATCCGCGTTCTGTCACCTCCGCTCCGCCATCTGGGGCAACTGTAGCCGTTGCTTTTACTGAAGAACTCGTCATATCAGAAATAACCACGTTACTAACAGAGGCTTTGGAAATTACAATAGAATCTCTTATACACCTTAGAGAAAATGCATATCTGGCCTTTGGATTACTATGAACATAACTTACAGTTGAGTTAAATCCTATATTCCCACCATTTGCCGTAGTGGCCTGATTACTCGTCCAGTATTCTCCTGTAGAACCACGGTATACAAGTCCTCCATTATCAAGATATCCTGCAGCATGTAGCTTCAACTCGGAATTAAAAGTATTAGTATAGTTATTCCAGTTTTGCGGAGCGCCGTCGGCATTTGTCCACTCAAGAGTAGTTGGAATTCTCCATCCTGTACCAATAAGCAAACTACAAGGATCATTTTCGGGTTTCCAGTCACTATCTTCCGTAATGGCTGGCACCCATGTAAGCGGATACCTGACTGTAGTATATTGATATCCCTGAATCCTGTTGTATTGCCAGTACCAGCCTGCCGCGGGTTCTGTTGCGTCAGTTGCCGCCACAGCCTGTTTGTCGGCCCCAAGATTTTGTGTTAGCCAGCAAGCTGCCTTTCCACTAATATTGGTACTTATTGAGTGATAAGTTACCGTCTTTGATACAGGGGCTCCGTTAAGTCCTTCGACGTGAATGACATCAAATGCTGACGGACATATCTTGAAACTTGTTACTACTGAGCTATAAGCCACACCTGCGCTGTTTACTGCGTAGGCCCGTACATAATAAGTTGGTTGTTCTATAAGTCCTTTTAGGTTGGCTGTAAAGCTGCCTTTTCCGGAACCAACACGTATAGTATCGTCCGCAATGGTAGGGTTACCTGTTGTATTCCAGCAAATTCCCCTTTCTGTTACGGCGGCACCTCCATCAGCAATAACCGATGCTGTGCCATCACCTGTACTATTCGTGAGATTAGACATCACCACATTACTTAATGTAGCGCGTACAGCTTTAGTTGTGAGGCTATCGAGATTACCGTAAGCGGTTCCCTTACTATTTATTGCGAAGGCTTTCACGTAGTATTTAGTCCCCGGCGACAACCCGGTGAATTGATTCGTGTAGTACCCGGTGTCGCTCACACTATTCGTCAACTTCGTAACGGTATTTATGTCCAGATTCTTAGTCGTTCCCCATATGATACCTCTGCTAAGAATTGGCATCCCTCCGTCATCCGTTACATCGCCCCCGCTTGTTGCTTTAATGCTATCCACATCAAATGGAGGTATCGTTATAAGCGTTGGCAGCATCACAGGAAGCGTTGTAAACTGAACCTGACTGCCGTAACCTGTTCCTACTGCATTGGAGGCATATGCCCTCACGTAATAAGTAGTATTAGGCGACAATCCCTTCATTTTGGCTATAAAGCTTCCGATAGTGTGGACTGTCGTATCAACAGTTTTGGTTGTAAGAGATATATCAGGGTTGCTGTATCTGCTCCAAACAATTCCCCGTGCCAGGATTCTGGACCTGCCATCATCTGTTACTTCTCCTCCACTCGTGGCGGTAGTGGCTATTATATTTGTTACCGGCGTGGTAGCCGTCAGCGTTGGTATACCATTTGTCTGGAATGTTCTTTCAATTCCGTAGGCAGTACCAATTTTATTGATGGCGTAAGCCCTGACATAATAAAGCGTGTTTGGTTTCAGCCCGCTTAATGTAACCAGATAAGTATCCGTTCCGTCGCCATTATAGGTACGGCTATCATCAACAGTAGGATTCGTATGGGTAGCCCAGCAAATCCCTTTAAGCGTTACCGGAGCTCCGCCGTCGCTGGTAATCTCACCGCCGGTCTTTACAGTTGTTCCTGTAACCTCTGTCAATTCTATCGTATTCAGAATCGGCGATGTTGGGAAGATCGTAACCGTTACCTGATTACCATAAGCTGTGCCGGCACTGTTTGTAGCATATGCCCTTATATAATATGAAATACTTAATTCCATATTAGTAATCGTGCTGTTAAACTTACCAATGCCCTGTCCATCCACCGTTTTGTTCGCAGTAACAGTATCCGGGTTAAAATTCGCATCAGTGCTCCATATAACGCCTCGCTGCGTAATTTCTGCACCGCCGTCTTTTGTAACCTGTCCCCCGGTTAAAACGCTGGATTTAGATATTGGCGTTGCATAAGAGGTCGTTACTATCGGTAATGCAGGTGGGGTAGTAAAGCTAACTTCATCGCCATAAGCAGTACCCTGATTATTTACCGCATACGCCCTCACATAGTACTTAGTAACAGGCGACAGATTGGTAAGCGAGCTAAAGAAATTGTTCCCCGACCAACTATCATAAGTCGTTTTTGTATAGAGGTTAGTAGTCGGATTCGGATTGGTGCTCCAGCATACTCCCTGATTTGTCACAGATGTTCCGCCATCACTAATCAATACTCCGCCTGATGTGGCTGCGTATCCCGTTGACGATGGTGATGCAGGTTTGGTAGTAAGCTTAGGCAGATCAAGGGTCGTAAAGCTTATTTCGTTAGAAGCATAAGCAATCCCTACACTATTGATTGCATAAGCCCGAACATAATAGGTCGTTCCGCGGGTTAATCCGGTCATACCACTTGTGAAGTACCCTATTCCGGTTCCTGTCTGAACCGTTTTATTATTAACAACAGTATCAGGATTGAATCCTTTGGTTGTACTCCAAATTACACCACGAGTGGTGACCGGCTCTCCTCCATTATCTGATATATGGCCACCGGTCGATGTCGTTAATCCATATACGTTCCACGCTTCGCGAGTCGTCAGAGTTGCAAGCTTCGGAGGATCGGTAATGAAACTTAAGAGATTCCCATAGCTTGTTCCGGCAATGTTCCTCGCGTAAGCCATTATGTAGTAGGTTGTACTACCCTTGAGCTCGGTCAATTTGCTAACAAACGAACCTGAGCCTCCGCCGTTATTGATCCTGTTAACAATAACCGTATCCTGATTAAAGTTAGGATCTGTACTCCAGACAACACCGCGAGAAGTAATCTCAGCGCCTCCATTGTCGGTGATATTTCCCCCGCTTGTTGCCTTCGTAGGTCCGTCAGCCGAAGCATATGCGGTAGTGATTGTTGGCAATGTTGGACTCTTGAAGCTCATCTCCTCACCATACGCAACACCAACTGAATTTACAACATACGCCTTCACATAATAAACCGTGTTTGGAGTTAAACCGGTGAGATTTGCAGTAAAGCTGCCCGTATAATAGCCAGGCTGAGCGGTTCTATTGATAGTATCAGGGATAAAATTAGGTTGTGTACTCCAGTAAATACCACGCGTTGTTACCAGTGCACCACCATGACTAACAATCGTGCCGCCACTTGTAGCGGTAGTAGAAGATGTAGCTACAGGCTGAGTTGTCACTATTGTAGCCAAAACAGGCGGACGAGTTGTGAAGCTTTCTACCTGACCATAAGCTGTGCCAACACTATTTATTGCATATGCACGAACGTAGTAGGTCGTGCTGCCCATAAGCTCTGTTAGCGTTCTTACAAAACTTCCCGAACCTGGTCCATTAGAAATATGTTCTCCTGCTGTTGTCGGTGTATTTTCGGTACTCCAGCAAATTCCACTTTCAATAATGTCTGTACCTCCGTTCGAAACAATATTTCCTCCTGTTTTTACAGCCACATTAGTGATAGAGGCCGGATCAGGCGGAATAGTTGTAATAATTGGTAAATCGAAGGTGGTAAAGCTTACTTCATTTGAAGCATACCCAATGCCGGCACTGTTTACCGCATATGCCCGCGCATAATAAGTAGTTCCCGGCTTCAGGTTTTTAAGAGTTGAACTAAAGTTCCCTGAACCAGCCTGAACCGTTTTATTTACAACAACCGTATCGGGGATAAATCCGGGAGCCGTACTATATACAATACCTTCTGTATTAATCAAACCACCACCATTGCTGACAATGATACCACCACAAAGCGCAGTCGTCCCGCTCACCCCGCTCCTGCCCGGCGTAGTAGTGAGCGTTGGTATAATCGGAGGATTAGTTGTAAATGTCTCTACCTGTCCGTACGCGATTCCAGCACTATTAATTGCATAGGCGCGAACATAATAGACTGTACTACCCATCAGGTTCCCCATATTGTGCAGGAACTGGCCGATTCCTATTCCATTTCCCGTATGCGTTTCATATACATTTGGATTACCGGTGGTATTCCAGCAAATTCCGCTTTCGGTGACGGCAGCTCCGCCATCACTGATAATATTTCCACCACCCCTCGCTCCTGTACTGCTTATCTGGTCTACTGGCAAAGTTAAAACTGTTGCCGTCGTAAATGTAGAGAATACAACCTCGTTGCCGTACGCGATACCAACATCATTAATCGCATAAGCCCGCACATAATATTTAGTATTCGGCGTCAGGCCTGTAAGACCTCCCGAGAAAGCGCCTGTTCCACTGCCTGATGCGGCATGATCTCCATTGATGTCAGGATTTCCGGTTGTGTTCCAGCAGAAACCCCGCTCATTAACCAGTGCTCCACCGTTCCCTGTAACGTTTCCTCTTCCTGTCGCAGAAGTGCCGCCGATATTTACAACGTCAGTAGTTGTAACAGATGGTATAACCGGAGGAGCAGTTTTAAAGCTATCAAGGTTACCGTACCCGATTCCAACACTATTAATTGCATATGCCCGGATGTAGTACTTAGTACTACCCATTAGATTAATAAGCTTCACATTAAACGTTCCGGTGCCTGCACCGTTCTCAATGTAATCACCTGATGTAGTTGGATTGGGTGAGGTCCCCCAACAAACACCCCGGGACGTAACGTATTGATTCCCGTCGTTTTGTATATGCCCGCCCGTCATCGCTGTTGTGCTTGTAACACTGGTAGCAGGCATCGTTGTAATAAATGCAGTGGAGGACGTCGTCAGACTATCAAGATTCCCATACGCAACACCAAAGCTATTGATTGCATATGCCCTGACGTAATATTTCACACCAGGTGTCAGCCCTGTTATGTGACTTGTATAGATCCCTGTTCCAATTCCGCTTATCGGTTCTGACGTCTTTGTAGCCAGATCCACTGTTGGATTCTTTTGAGTGCTCCAGCAGACACCTTTTACCGTAATAATATCATCTCCGGTAGAGAAAATTTCACCTCCGCTATATGCCTCAAAACCGGTGATATCATACGGTGGAATAGTATTAAGGATGGCTAACGAAGTGGTTCTAAAGCTTGCCTCAGCACTCAAGCCAGTGCCTACTGAATTTATTGCGTAAGCCTGTGCATAGTATGTGGTGTTTGGAGTCAGGCCGGTGAGATTAGCTATGAAAGTGCCAATATCTGTCGTGTTATTATTTTCAGATGCTACGTAAGTATAATTTACTCTGTCGGTACTATACCGGATTCCTCGTTCTGTAACAGGGTCGCCTCCATTGTTCTTGACCAAAAATTCTCCAACCGCAGAAGTGTTAGTTATATAATTAATGTCAAAAGATGGTGGATAGACAGTTGGTAATATCGGAGGCAAAGTAGTAAACACCTTCAGATCACCTAAAGATTTACCATATTTATTCGCTGCATACGCTCTGACATAGTAGGTGGTATTCCCCAACAGATTTTCCATCTTACTTGGGAATATTCCTTCTCCCGATCCATCATTCGTCACAATTCTCGCATCCGGGTCATTGGCCGGATCTCCCTTGGTACTAAACATTAATCCACGCAAGGTAATTACAGCCGAACCACGGCTGGTGATATTACCACCACTTACGGCCGACATACTTGTCGTATCAGAAATGTCGAGTGTTATAATTACCGGGGCATCAGGATTGATAGTAAACGTCAGATCTTCTCCATAACCAACTCCCACGCTATTTCGGGCGTATGCCCTTATATGGTATGTAATATTTGGAGTTAGGCCAGGTATGATACTTGTAAATAATCCAAGCCCATCTCCGTCTACAGTGCGGCTGTTTGATATAGTTGGATTGAATGTAGTACTCCAGCAAATGCCCCTTTCTGTAACTTGCGCCCCTCCATCGTCAAGTACATTTCCTCCGGTGATGGTAGTTGTCTGATAGAACGAAGCAGCAGAAGTGGTTACCTTAGGAAGATCTGGCATTACCAGACTATCAAGATTACCATATGCAGTACCGGCTTTATTTACAGCGTAGGCCCGCACGTAATAAGTAACACCAGGAAGCAGGTTTATCATCTTACTGGTGTAAGAACCGGTGCCATCTCCATTCACTGGATCGGAAGTCTTTGTTGCCAGATCAATTGTCGGTATCTTTGTCGTATCCCAACAGATCCCTCTGGTGGTTATTACAGAGAAACCTGAATTTGAAATATCACCTCCACTCATCGCTGTATTACCCGAAATAGATCCCGGTTTTTTAGTAATAATGGTCGCATAGGACGCAGTGACAAAACTAGTTTCACTACTATAGCCGATACCCGCAATGTTCTTGGCATATCCCTTTACATAATAAGTAGTTCCCTGTAATAAGCCGGTTAGATTTGTAATGAAGGTCCCGATATCTGTAGGCGTAACCGTAGATGAAGGAACATATATATAGTTAACACCATCTGTACTGTAGCATAATCCTCTTTCCGTTACAATGGCTCCACCGTTATTCAGAATAAGGGCTGTTCCGGTAGCTGAGCTGCCTGTAATATCCGTGATCGTGATTGTGGGGTTGAGCACTGGCGGCACCGGAGGAGGTGTGGTAAATTCAACCAGATTACCATATGCCTTTCCTGCTGCGTTAACAGCATAAGCTCTCACATAGTATTTTGTATTTCCAAGCAGGCCCTCCAAGGTACTTGGATATGGACCAACACCTGAACCATCATCCGTGATGATATGTGACGGGTCATTCAAAGGATCTCCGGTGGCACTCCATATAATCCCCCTCTTCGTTACCGGTGCGCCGCCATCAGAAGTAATATCTCCTCCACTTCTGGCCCTTATACTGGTGATACTATCTGCAGGAAGTGTAATAATTGTCGGTGGCGCTATCGGTGTTGTGATAACGACATTTTCCCCATAAACGATTTCTTTATCGTTAACAGCATACGCACGGATGTAGTAGGTAGTCTTTGGCAGCAGGTCCTTCAGTTGAGACGGAAATACGCCCAGACCAGTACCAGTTGTGGTTATACGGGTTTTACCGATTGCGGTAGCAGTGTCAGGATCAGAATTTGTACTCCAGCAAATACCGGTAAGTGTTACCGGCGAACCGCCGTTAGCCAGGACATCCGATCCACTCGTTGCTGTATACGCCGCCAGATCTGTAACCGGAAGAGTCTTCACTACAGCATGGCATTCTATATTCTTCCATTCAGAGCCGTTATAGTATCTAAGAGATTTACTGGCGCTGTTAATATACATTGCTCCGACAGACAAGCCTACGATTATCGGATCGCTGTTTAATACAGGCAGTTTACAAGTTTTGACACCAAGGCCGGTAGTGAAACCGCTGCTTTCAGTAAAGCTTCCGGTTACCAGTTCAGCTAATTTATTCCAGCCTCCGCCGTTATAAACCATAAAGGCCTTCAAATCCACCGAGTAATACACTGTACCTGGCTTCAATGAGCCAACAGGAGCGCTGTTAAGGGAAGGCAAGCAGGGAATCCCTTTTTTAACCACAAAGTATTCTTCTGTTGATGTGGCATTGATTGTATTGGTACAAAAGCTGTCCCAGCCTGTACCGGTATAGATCATCGGCTTAAGATCAGACGTGCTATAGATAAGCATCCCGGGTTCAGGAGCGACTACAGAAGAGGGATTCAGAAATGGCAAGTGAGGAACCCCATCAACAACGCGAAAATAGCTTTGTCCCAATGCAGGATTAAATCCCGCAAAGAGTAAAACTAAAAATCCTGTTATGTGGAGAATTCGTTTCAAGGTTTCTGATAATAGCGCTTATTCCAGTTTTTTTAGAATAGAGTTAATCTGCTGCTGCTGTTTATCAAGGCGGGATTTCAACTCGTTTATTTCTAACTGTTGCTCTATCATCCTCTGCTGCTGTTCTTTTACAGCCTGTATCAAAACGGCTGTCAGCTGGGTATAGTCCACTTTGAGATAACCATCTTGCCCTTTACTAACCATATTTGGATATACCTTCTGCAGCTCCTGCGCGATGACACCTATTTTGGGGCCTTTCGCATATTTCCTCTGATCTTTATACTCGAAAGCTACTCCCCTCATTTTATCTATTTTTTCCAATACGTTGGTCAGCGTCTCAATATTCGTTTTCAACCGTGCATCAGAGGGAGTATAAAGGTTTCCTTTAATTGTCACATCCTGAGCAAAGACACCACTCCCCGACGACTCAAAGCTGAGGCCGCGGCCATCTGTTCCGTCCTGGCTTATAGAGTAGGATAAAGTCTTAATATTCTGGCTGGCGGTGTGATTCCCCAGGTTATCGCCTGGCACTGTAATGTTCGTAGATCCGTCGAATGTAACGCCGTTTATGGTAATTGGAGTAGTTAGCTTGGTCGCAGAATACACGTTCTTACTCGCGTCGGTGGTATTATCTACGTTATTAAGCGCCAGCATTGCTTTTACCTGTGCAGGAGTTAAGGCCTGCGGAGCCGCGTCTGAAGCAGTATTATTTCCCAATAGCGTATTGGCTCCGATAGGAGCGGCCTTCGCGTTCAGAACTTGTGCGTCTACATATTTCTTATTAGCTGCGTCCTGGTCGGCTGTAGGGTCGGCTAGTGTAGTGATCTTAAAATTGGAGAGAGGCAGATCTTTATTTACCGAGCCGAATTCACTCAAGGAAACTACACTTTTTTCAACGGCGGCTGCATTACCCGAAGCATCACCAACATATAGCTGACCAGTAGGCAGCTGACTGTTTACAGGGATCCACTTTGTGCCATCATATACATATAGTTTCTTTTCTGTCGTATTGTAATAAGTACTACCCGTAACTGGCGTTGTCGGAGGTATCACCGTTACTGTTCCTACCTTACTATCCACATATTTCTTATTGGCAGCATCCAGATCTGCCGTCGGATCGGCAAGGTTGATCACCTTATAATTATTGCTGCCTGTACCCAGCGAGATGTTCGCTTCTGCGTCGCCAAAGCCACTTAACGGTATGGCGCTCTTAGCCACAGATGCTGCTTTTCCTGACGCGTCCCCCACCAACATATTACCTTTAGGGAGAAGAAGCAGATTATTGATACCCGAAAGCAGATCATCCACATATTTCTTGTTGGCTGCATCCAGATCGGTCGTCGGAATACCCAGACCTGTTATCTTGAAGTTCGCCAGCGGAAGGTCTTTGGTAACAATACCAAACTCGCTGAGAGAGATGGTATTCTTTTCTGCGGCGGCTGCGTTACCCGAAGCATCGCCAACATATAACTGGCCAGTTGGCAGCTGACTGTTTACAGGGATCCACTTCGTACCGTCATAGACGTATAATTTCTTTTCCGTTGTATTATAGTACGTACTTCCTGTGACGGGGGTCGTCGGTGGCGTAACAGTTATAATTCCCGTTTTGCTGTCGACATATTTCTTGGTCGCAGCTTCCTGATCTGCTGTAGGATCGGCCAGACCTGTAATTTTAAAACTGGAGAGGGGAAGATCTTTATTAACCGGCCCAAAATCACTAAGTGAGATTGTATTTTTCGCTGCCGCTGCAGCATTTCCTGAAGCATCACCTACATACAACTGGCCTGTAGGCAACTGACTATTTACAGGAATCCACTTCGTGCCGTCGTATACATACAGCTTATTCTCTGTCGTATTATAGTATGTGCTCCCTGTAGTAGGCGTTGTTGGTGGAGTTGTGATTACCGATCCCACCTTGCCGTCTACGTATTTCTTGGTCGCCGCCTCCTGATCTGCCGTAGGATCGGCTAGCCCCGTAATCTTATGAGCGCCGAAGGCGATATCAGCATCCGGAGTTCCAAAACCACTTAATGGGATTGTATTTTTTTCCGTTGCTGCAGCATTCCCTGTAGCATCTCCTACATACAACTGGCCGGTGGGTAACTGGCTATTCACAGGAATCCATTTCGTGCCATCGTATACATATAGTTTCTTTTCAGTAGTGTTATAGTATGTGCTTCCTGTAGTAGGCGTAGTAGGTGGGGTGGTTATTACCGATCCTACTTTACTATCAACATATTTTTTATTCGCTGCATCCAGATCAGAACCGGGATCTGCCAGGTTTGTAATTTTAAAATTAGCCAACGGAAGATCCTTATTAACAGTCCCGAAATCGCTAAGCGAAATGGTGCTCTTTGCCACTGCTGCCGCATTCCCTGAAGCATCTCCAACATACAACTGTCCGGTAGGCAGCTGACTGTTTACAGGGATCCACTTTGTGCCATCATATACATATAGTTTCTTTTCTGTCGTATTGTAATAAGTACTACCCGTAACTGGCGTTGTCGGAGGTGTCACCGTTACTGTTCCTACCTTACTATCCACATATTTCTTATTGGCAGCATCCAGATCTGCCGTCGGATCGGCAAGGTTGATCACCTTATAATTATTGCTGCCTGTACCCAGCGAGATGTTCGCTTCTGCGTCGCCAAAGCCACTTAACGGTATGGCGCTCTTAGCCATAGAAGCTGCTTTTCCAGACGCATCTCCCACTAGCATATTGCCTTTAGGAAGAAGAAGCAGGTTATTGATCCCCGAAAGCAGGTCATCAACATATTTCTTGTTTGCAGCATCCAGATCGGTCGTCGGCACACCCAGACCCGTTATCTTGAAGTTTGCCAGCGGAAGGTCTTTGGTAACAACCCCGAACTCGCTGAGCGAGATCGTGTTTTTTGCTGCCGCTGATGCATTTCCTGAAGCATCACCCACATACAACTGGCCGGTAGGTAACTGACTATTTACAGGAATCCACTTCGTGCCGTCGTAGACGTATAATTTCTTTTCCGTTGTATTATAGTAGGTACTTCCTGTGACGGGGGTCGTCGGTGGCGTAACAGTTATAATTCCCGTTTTGCTGTCGACATATTTCTTGGTCGCAGCTTCCTGATCTGCTGTAGGATCGGCCAGACCCGTGATCTTATGTGCACCGAATGCGATGTCAGTCTCCGGTGCTCCAAAGCCACTTAATGGGATTGTATTCTTTGCCACAGCCGCAGCATTTCCGGAAGCATCCCCTAAATATAACTGGCCGGCAGGCAACTGACTATTTACAGGAATCCACTTCGTGCCGTCGTATACATATAATTTCTTCTCTGTTGTATTATAATACGTACTTCCGGTTACAGGAGTTGTCGGCGGAGTAACTGTTATAATTCCTGTTTTGCTGTCGACATATTTCTTGGTCGCAGCTTCCTGGTCGGCAGTTGGATCGGCAAGTGCGGTGATCTTAAAATTTAACAGGGAAAGATCTTTGGTTACAGGTCCAAAATCACTGAGCGAGATGGCATTCTTTGCGGTGGCGGCAGCTTTTCCAGAGAGGTTTCCAACAAACATTTGCCCGGAGGGCAAAGCAAGGAGATTTCCGACAGATGATAGTTGAGTAGTTAGATATTTTTTATTTACAGCATCGCCGTCATCTACGGGATCGCGAACGTTTGTGATATTGAAGTTACCTAAAGAGAGATTTTGTGCTGCAGCGCCAAAATCAGTAATTGGAACACTCGTCTTCGCTATAGCTTCAGCTTGATTTGCTACATTACCGACGAGAATATGATTATTCGCTAAGGTGATCGATGAAGGATTCGCAATTTTCAGATCAACATATGCTTTTGTTGCGGCATCTTGCGCATCCATGGGATTCGCCAAATTACTGATAGTGTATTGTGTAATCGCATCACCCATGTAAACAGGAGCGGTGGCCTTCCCAAAACCACTAACGGGGATTGCGTTTTTAAGCGTCGCTTCCGCTTTTCCTGTCGCATTTCCGACAAACAAATTACCGGATGGAAGTGCCAGCGCATTGCTGGGCGACTTCAACAGGTCCTCAATATACTTTTTGTTTACAGCGTCGTTATCACCTACAGGAGCGGCAAGATTTGTAATCTTATAACTTCCTAACGACACATCCGCTGCTGCAGCACCAAAGCCACTAATCGGAATGAGATTCTTTGTAGTTTCCGCTGCCTTTCCCGAACTGTTCCCAATAAGAAAATTACCATTTCCGAGTGCAATATTCGTTGAAGGGTAAACCTTATTATCAACGTAATCCTTGTTTGCCGCATCAGTACCTAAAGTCGGCGTTGCGAGATTTGTAATTTTGAAAGACCCTAATGATACATCCTTCTTAGCTGCACCAAAATCACTAACAGGTATATCAAATTTCTCCATCATTCCAGCCTGATCCTGATCATTTCCGACCAGCACCATGTTCCGGCTCAGATTAATATTGATTGGCAGAACGGTTTTATTTGAAACCGCGTTATCAACATAGTCTTTGCTTACCGCATCCGACCCTGCACTCGGAGGGTTGGGAAGATTGGTAAGGCGAAAACCATTCATTGAAATATTGGCGGTCGGATTACCAAACCCACTCAATGGGATGCTGGTCTTAGGCGTCGCCACTGCTTTATTCAGCGCACTACCAACAAAAAGGTTATTGAAAGCAAGAGTTAAACTGCCCGAATTGGAAAACAGTCCATCGACATAAGCTTTTGTTACCGCATCTGTCGATGCAGATGGCGCTTTTAAGTTTGTTATCTTATAATTGTTAGTCCCATCCCCCACTGATATATCAGCAACAGGATTTCCAAAACCGCTCAGAGGAATATTTGTCTTATCCAGCTTTGCATCTGTTATTGCTTTATCCTTTATTGTAAGTTTCCCTGTATTGCTAATTGTCGCGTCGCCTGACATCGGTACTGGAGCTGCCACATTGGAACTATTACCAACAAAGATTTGTCCGTCACCTAATTTATTCCCTACCGGAATCCATTCTGTTCCATTATACACATAGAGCTGCGTTTCTGACGAATTATAGAAAAGCTGTCCTTCTTTTACATAAACCGCCATAGGGTCTGGATTGCTATAGCCAGCAGGCGTAGAGCCATTCGTTGAAACTTCTACCCACGCATATGTGGCATCAAATAAGTAAAGAGTGTTGTTGTCCGTGTTGAAAAACAGATCACCAGGTTTGGGATCAGTAGGAAAATCTGCCGTTCCGCCTCCGGCTATCCCAGAACTACTGATCGGCATCCATTTTGCTCCGTCTACTCCTCCATCAGCATACATATAAAGTTTCTTTTCCCCCGTTACAAAAAAAACATCGCCGAACTTTGGGAGAACAGGTAAAGATAAGATCGCTGGGATCTCTTTCCATAAGGCCCCATCTGAGTAATAATACTTTTGACTTCCCAAAACTAGTGCTATAGTTCCTGCTGGGTCAACAGGTACTACATCAACCGTCATCGCAAACTTAACAGATGGTGTTGCTGTTAACTGACTCCATCTAGAGTTTGCAAGTTTGAAAAATGATGAATTGGAAGACAACCTAATTACATCTCCAGAAACATAGGGTATGGTTGGCAATGCCGGACCGGAATTAAATGATGGAAGGTCCGAATCAATAGAAATTGTGGAAGTATTAAGAGCCGTATTCAGGATATTTGTAGGCGTGGAGTTTGCAATCAAAGGATATCCACTTGTGGTGGGTCTGAATATTATGCCCATTCCAATTGATGGATAGTTTGTAGAGGTATTGTCACAAACCGCTACAATTTGATTTCCTGAGATTGAAGTTATTGTAGAAATTTTCAGTGCAGTCCCATTGGGATCAATGATTTGATCATTTGCCAATACATTAG
The DNA here is from genome assembly GCF_006716645.1 of Arcticibacter tournemirensis. Taxonomy (NCBI): domain Bacteria; kingdom Pseudomonadati; phylum Bacteroidota; class Sphingobacteriia; order Sphingobacteriales; family Sphingobacteriaceae; genus Arcticibacter; species Arcticibacter tournemirensis. The sequence continues at coordinate 74,553 of NZ_VFPL01000002.1, forward strand.
ACGCAGTAAAGGTATTGCTATTGTCGGTAAAGTAACCAGTGATTTCATACTGTGACGCAACAGTCTTTACTGCCGTAATATTAAAAAGACCGTTAAACTGTTTAATAGTCTGATTCAAACCCACTTTCGGATTCGATGTGAGTACCAAAAAAACGAACAGCCACCTTAATTCTTTCATCTTGTTAATAATTAAGAATCAACGCAAACCCAGTCCCTGGATCTGTTCCTGAAGGCATTCCCTTAAGCCCTCCCATATTCATCCTTAATTCTCCCGATGTGATTTGAGAGATTTGAACATTTCCAGATCCACCTATTTGATATTGGAACGTACTAACGCCAGTAGGACTGTTCCCATTGCGCAAGGAAACTGCCATTAAATTAGGCACTAATAATGTTTGCGTATCATTATTATAAGAGGGGGTACCGCCTGTAATTTTTAGACATAGGTAAAAATATCCAAACTGTGGTGTCTTTATAAGCTCAAGTTGCTGCGCTTCAACCACATTTATCCGAACGTAGTCAACAATAGTTCCCTCAGGGATCAAAATATTCAAGTAAGTAACATTTCCCATTGCTTCCGTTTTTGAATCCCATGAGTATGTAACTTTACTGGTCCCCCAGCTTTTAACTAAAACATCGTTGGTGTATGTACCAGAACTTCCTGAAGCTTTAGCTGCCATATACATATCAGGCTTTGAACTGCCCCCGCTACCAGTTGGAGTAATCCAGCTAGCGGCATTTGCGCTAGAGGATGTTAAAACCTGCCCCGCGGCAGTTGGACTTGGCAATAAATTGGTTAATCTGTGCTTATCATTGCTATTTAAAAGTCCAGCTTTCCCATCATTGGCTGTCGCTGACGTTGATGTTGTTGCTTCTGGAATCGTGCCTGAGACAATTGAGCTTCCTAAAGTCAGATTCAGCACTCCTGAATTATAAGTCGATGATGTGGATGAATAAGTCAAAGTCGGAGATGTCCAGGCAGCTGCACTTGGACTTGTGGGTACAAGTAACTGGCCGACAGCCGGGTTATTTGTGATTGTCGGAATTTTCAATAGCTTTTCTTTATCCTCTTTTATCATCAATCCCGCTAAAGTTGTAGTCGAATTGTAGTTGTCTCTTAATACCGGAATATCTCCTGTGCCGGTTCCTGTGGTTAAAGGCGTGATTTTTGCTATTAAATCGGGAGAACTGTAGGAATACTGTAAGCCTGTGAATCCACCACCAGCACCGCCGCTTGATGCCAGCCAAACAGGTTTCGATGCTGTACCATCCCATGTTAGCACATAACCTGCTGTAGGACTAGCATATATATTATCCAACCTTATTTTATCAGTAGATGACATCAATCCATATGTACTCGCCGTTGTTCCTACGGGAGCAATAGTGGTAGTTGCAAGATTGGTAGCTCCGCTTTTTAGAGCTAGATTTCCGGTTGTCTTCGTGTTGTCGAAACCCAGATTATCTGCATTGGTTCCGGAGGTCAAACCTATTGTAAAACTAGGTGATGTTCCTGTTACTGTGATGCCGGTACCCCCTGTAATACTAACAGCTGAGCCCGAAGCTGCTTTCCATGTTCCGTCCCCAGCTAAATAAACGCTCCCATTCGCTGGATAATTTATGATATTCGAAGGCTGGATCTTCGCATTTAGCTCTTGCGTTGCAAGATTATAAGAAAGTGAAGATGTAGCCTGCTGAGGTAAGTTGCCTGACGTTGCTGTTACAAATGTAGGATATACTGTACCCGTTGCTCCCGCGGTAGTTACCGCTGTGTTAGTCGCATTGGTAGCGGTAGTAGCAGTGGTGGCAGTTGTAGCAGATGAAGCATTCCCGGTTAACGTACCTGTGATTATTGCACCTGTTATAGTCGGGTTCGTATCCATCACAACCTTCCCTGTTCCGGTAGTTGTCGCTGCTGAAATCACACCCGTTGTTCCGTCACCAGATAATAATCCGGTAACTGAGGTTTTTAAAGTTATCTGAGGTGTTGATGTAGCAGTTGCCGTTCCCGAAAACCCGTTAGCAGTCGCTACACTTACTCCTGTTACGGTTCCGCCACCACCCGATGCGCTTAAAGTAGTACCAGTCAATGTTAAGCCGCTTCCTATCGTTATTTCTGATACACCGGTTCCTGTTGATGCTGATCCCAATAATTTACTACTGCCACTAAGGTTTTGCAATTTTGCCAAGGTCACATTGGCATCTGCAATTTTTGCTGTTGTAATAGAACTATTATTTAAACTAACATATGCATTACCCGCAGTCGGCGAATTCGGTGTCACCGTAATTTCAGGACCTGAAACTGTTTTTACCAATCCGGTTACAGTAGATGCATCAACAGACAACACTCCGGTAGTCATGGTTAGTCCACTTCCAACTTTGACTGTACCAGACGTGGTTGTAGAAGCAACAGGAAGAGTTGTTGGATCTAAAACAACGCTGGTTCCCGAAAATGTCAAACCGGATCCGAGGGTCAGCGACTGGGGTGAAGCTGAAGTCGCAGTTGAGTTGCCAAGTAAAGTGTGAGTTGGAATCCTTTCAATTTTCGCCAACGTTACGTTCTCGTTCAGTATCTTAACGGTTGTTACACCATTATCTGCGATTCCCACCGTTGCAACACCCGTAGATGTATTAGTAGTGGTGGAAATTCCCGCTCCGTCGGATATACTTTTTATAACACCTGTCAAAGTGGAAGTCTTAACTGACAAGTTTCCACCTGCAGTAATATCCAGACCTGATGACGCGGGATCTACAATTACTCCTCCCAGGCTTGATGAGGTTGCTGGCTTCAATGCCAATGAGGAACCGCTAAACTGCAAACCCGCTCCTGGCGTTATAGTTGTGTTAGTACCTGAAACATTACCGAGTAAAGAGCCGGTAGGTAAAGTAGCTATCTTATTAAGTGAAACACCACCATCTTTGATTTTAACCGACGTTGAGGCTCCTACTCCATCGCCTTCTATCGTGACATTGTCGGTAGTAACAAAGTTCAATCCGCCACCCGCACCTACACTGATCTTGCTGTAGAGATCGTTCAATGTTGACGTTAAAGTACCTCCGGTAAAACCCGTTGCAGTTAAATTGCTAACGTCAAGGTTTCTCCACTGGAATCCGTTACTGCCGGCAGAAGTTAACACTTGTCCAGCAGTTCCTCCTACTGTTATTCCTTTCAGCTTAAGATCAGAAACAGCCTGGCTATTAATCGTAAGCGCAGGCGCTAGCGTTCCGGAAGATGCTGTAGCTGTACCCGAAATCTCTCCGGAGGGCGAGAACTGCAAACTATTCGTTAGTACACCTGCGGAAGAAAAGCTCTTGTTTACCCATTTAGTTCCGTTGAACTGTAAAATATCATTTGAAGCCGGAGTCGCAACAGTTATGTCAGTTATATCCGACAGGGGGTGTGTATGAGCAGTTGGCGTTGATGGCGTTGTTCCGATCTTGCCGTCCAGTGCAGCGAGAGCAGCCTGCACGGTCCCTGCTCCGGCAATTAAAGGAGAAACTTCAACTTTATTTGCAGGCAGCAAACCAGTCACTGTAGTTCCTGATAAATCGACAGCATTTGCTGCAAGTTTCGTTGCTGTTACAGCTCCGTCTTTGATCTTAGCCGAAGTAATAGCGTCATTATTTATTGTCAATGTTGGGTTAAGAGCTGTTGTACTTGATACAGGAGCTACCGTAGCTATATCTCCCCCTGTGGTCTGGAAGGAAATGGTTTGATCGCCTGTATTATTTCCCGATACAGAAGATCCTGTAGCAGCATTAAGTAATGTTGTGCCGGTTGAAGCATCTTTTACGTTGAAGCCTGTACCGGTATTTGTAAGGGTAAGGCCGTTAATAGTCTTACCAGTCCCCAGATCAGTTGGCAGGCTGCCTGCAGGCAAAGTTCCTGTTACTTTTGATCCTGACAAATCTACTGCTCCGTTAGCGAGCTTATCAGACGTCACTGATCCTGGACCTAATTTCGTATTTGTAACCGCACCGTCCCTGATGGAGAGCGTAGGGGCCAGATTGGATCCTGTAACAGACGGAGCTGTTACATCGCCCGTACCAACTGGTGCGAACGTTACGGTTCCACCTCCCACCGGGATGCCGGCTGCAGCCAACGACTTACTCTGCCATTGGGTGCCGTCCCATTGTAATATATCACCGGAGCTGGCTCCGGACATCAATCCTAAAGTAGTTCCTGAGATAGAAAGACCTCCGCCGAGGCTAATTCTCTCGGGAGAGCCAGAGCCCGACGACCTGCCAATCAGGGCAGGTCCAGTCAAATCAGCCATTTTACCGAAGGAAACCGATTTATTTGCAAGCGAAAGAGGTGTCGTTTTACCATCGCCGGAAATCGTTAAATTATCAGTGGTTACACCGGTAAAGCTTCCACCTGCAGTAGCTGCCGGTACGTTTACCCAGTTTGTTCCGTTCCATTGTAAGAGATCGTTCACAGACTTCGTTCCTGTGCTTACATTGGATAAGCCGTCGATGGTGTGATTATGGGATGACAACGCTACGACTGTAAAATCAGCCATCAGCTTAGAATCTGCGCTGAATGTCAACCCTGATCCAATTCCCATCTGTCCAGGTGTTCCTGTACCGGTTTGTCTTCCCAGCAACGAGGGTCCTGTTATATCAGCAAGATTTAAAGGACTGGCAGTAGTTCCTTTCCCTTTGAGCATAGAACCAACACTAACCTCTGCTAAGGCTCCTGACGCTTTTGTGTCAACCACACCTATTTTCGTATTTAACTCTTCAAGTGCGGATTGAACGTTATTGGATGACAACGAGCCGGCAGCCACTGAAACTTCTGACGCCTTCACGTCAAACATCGTTTTAAGCTGAGCCATAGTTAAAGGAGCAGGAGTGGCATCCAGACCTGAATTGTTTCCCAACACAGTACCTGTTCCAATGGTTCCAAGTCCACCCTGGTCAGCCCACTTAAAGCCTCCGATCCCGTCTGACGTCAATACTTGGCCTGAGCCTCCATTTGTAGTAATGTTTTTTAGTTTTACAGCCGTAATTCCCTGATCATTTACCGATAACTTACTTGCTGTCTGTCCTGTTCCTACTAGTGTCTCATCGTGATAAACTATTCCAGGAACTCCTGTACCTCCATTAACCAGTGCAAGTATTCCGGATAAATCAACGTGACTGTTTCTTGGGCCAGAGATCGATAATACGCTTCCGGCTATACTTAACGACTGGTAAAGGTCAGCAAGACTTACTGAATTACCTCCTTCAATTGAAAGGTTCTGCTCATTATCCAGACTTAACACCGGATTGAACTTGCCCGCCGAGGAAGCTACAAGATCATCCACATATTTTTTTGTTGCAGCATCTTTGTTGTTTGTAGGGGCTGCAAGATTTGTTAGTTTATAACCACCCATCGATACATTTGCAGCCCCTATCATAGAAGCGCCGGTAGATGGCCATGCTCCATTAGCTTTAGGGCCATACAATGTATAAGTTGCGGTATTGATGTAAAAGTCACCGTTATTACCTACCCCCGAAGAAGGGTTAACAGCTCCGTTTAACAAACTGTTGCCTGAAGTGCCCGTACCACCGCCGTTATTAATCTCCGTACTGTTCGCCAGTCTTTTCCATTCTCCGGAAGTATAGAAATAAAAACCGGGTGTGTTGTCAGTCTGATAAACCAGCAAGCCTGTTGCGGGAGATGATATACTGGTCCTCTGCGACGAAGTTAGCCTTGGAATTAACAAACCCTTAGCAACCGAATAGACTTCAAGTTGAGCACTTGCATCCGGAGTGGTGGTACCTATACCTACCTGAGCTCTTGCACCAATTGAAAATAGTACGACGATAAGGGTAAGGTATATAAATCTTTTATTCATTTTAACAGTTCGAATTACACTTAAAAACCTGATATACAGAGCACAACACATTGAGAAAAATATATGTATATGGCACCTATCGCGGTAATACGCCGGTTTTAGACGAATGTTACCGGCGACGAAGAATTATTTTTTACTTTTTCTTCTGATTAACAGACAGTAACCGGCTCAGGAGAAGACTTGATAAAATGAGTTCAGTAAAAATCGTAACATCTGTTGCCCGAACTGTTGCGATACTCCGAGGCAGCCGAGTTCCTGTTAGGAAAAGTGGTCTCATAGCTCAGCGCTCCCTCTGTTGATCCGGCGGTATTGCCATACTGAAGTTTAGATAAGGTCGCGTCGTGACTTACCCCCATTCGCACTTTATCATACATGTCCTTTTTGACAAAAAGATCAAAGATGAGAGAAAGTACTACAGCATCACCTTTAGTACCCGACTCACTGCGATACCATAGACCCACATTGGCTGCTTTATATTTATATTGGAAGCCTGTGCTTAATAACTTTGATTCGGCTTGTTTATAAAAAACAATAGAGGGTATAACAACGGGCCCTGTTTCCTCATCGTAACGATCCAATGGCAGCCGATAACTCACATGCCCGTTGAGCCTCATCGGCAATGTCGCCTTTAACCCCGTAAACGATTCGTTGGGCTTGTTTATATGTTGGGCAGAGGTTCCAATCATAAATTTCCCGGCGACAAGGTTAATTCCGGCTCCCGCATCGAAAAAATATTTATTATTCATCGCCGGCACAGTAGCATCGGTGACAGAGCCAGGGATAATACCCGTGAGAGCGTCAATCTGATCACCAAACACAATACGCCCATAATCGATCTTCCGCTTCGTAAATCCCGCCTGAACGCCAAAAGAAAGAACCGCTTCTTCAAAAGACACGCTGTAAGAGTAAATTCCGGAGAGGTTTAATTTTCTCAGATACGCTGTTCCCTCATTAGAGCTCGTGGCGAGAAACCCCAATCCCCCGTTCAGCTTTGGCACGGTGTAATCCACTGAAAAGGTAAAATAATCCAGCCCTCCAGGCACACCACTCCACTGATTCCGGTAGATCAGGTTCATTCGAAGGTCTCCTTCAAACTGTCCATTTAAGGCGGGATTTAAATAGTTAGGGGAGTTATAAAACTGCGAATAGATATGATCCTGCGCAAATGCTATATTATGCACCAAAAATACGAGTACGGTAAAGAAGCGCTTCATAATATTCCTATCTTATCAGATTTATCGGCCCCACTGTGTTTTTTGAGCCCCGTTCATATTTCATCCCCTTCCATTCACTTCCGTCAAGGAACGAGGCTTTTATATCCCAGATATATACTCCCTGCGATGCCGGAGCTCCATCTATTGTACCATCCCACCCTTCGGCAGGACTACCGTCTTCAGTCAGTTTATCACTCTGCCATACAAGTCGTCCCCACTTGTTAAAAATTTTCAAAGAATACTTCGCAATACCCGAGCCTTTTGGAATGAATGTCTTGATGCTGGGGTTTAAACTGCCTGGTTCAAAACCACTCGGAACGTATAAGGTGCCCGGTACGCCGTCTATCCTGACAATCTTAACAAGAGTATCCGCACACCCTTCTGCGTTGGTTACAATGAGCCTGACTGTGTGCGACCCGTTGTTGATGTAAGTGTGAACAGGGTTTTCCTCTGTAGATACTTTCGTGTCGCCGAAAAACCATTGATATTTTAATCCGGTTCCCTCACTCCTGTTTTTAAATGAGAAGGTGTATTCCGGCACCTTTATAACACTATCTGGTAACACCGTAAAATCGGCGACGGGCGGCGCTGAAACATTTATTGTTGTAATCGCGGTATCAGCACATCCATACTCTCCTTTTACAACCAGTTTAACTACATAGGGTGATTTGAGATAGGAGAAAGTATGAGCTGGATTTTTACTTGAGGAGTATGTTCCATCGCCGAAATCCCATATATAAGTAAGAGCATTTTCGGATATATTCCGAAATGCTACATTTATCAGTGTACAGCCTCGGTTGACATCCGGTACAAACGCCGACAGCGGCTTTCCGGAAATTCTGATCATCCTGGTGAGCGTATCACTACAGAAGCTATTTAAAGCGATTAACCGCAGTTTATAAATGCCTGGTTCGCCGTAAAGATGCTGAGGGGCTGCATCATTCGACAAAGGGCTGTTGTCGCCAAAATCCCACACATATTTTACCGCGCCGTTACTGCTATTCGTAATCGCAACTTCGAGCTTACCATTACAGCTTACACTATCGCTCAAAGTAAAGAAAGCTTTTGGCCTGCCGTAGGTATTGATTGTTTTTTCTATACTGTCGGCCTTGCAACCATAACTATTTAAGGTTTTAAGTTTTAGTTTATACGACCTGCCTACACCTGTTAAAACAATATCTGAGGGACTTTGCTCCATAGAAATCAGATGTCCATCCAGGTACCAAAGGTATTCATCAGTATATCTTGACTTATTTTCGATTTCAACTTTAAATGGCGTACATGCAATATTCGTTTTCAGATCGAAATCAGCTTTAGGAAGCGGGTTGAATTGAATTGTATGCGTTACTGTATCCGGGCATCCCAAAGTACTGACCGCTATCAGTTTCACGTCAAACTTATAAGGCATTACTGCATCTGACGGCACTGCAAACGGATAACTAAAGTTCTTTTGACTGGAGACTGGCCTGTTATTGACAAGCCATTTATAAACAACAGCGTCTGTTCCGCTGTATGTTGATTGGTTTGCAAAACTTACCGTAGCGCTCATTCCGCAGAACATTGTGTCAGCAGCAGAAAAATTCGCCGTAGGCCGTTCTGTGATTTTCACCGTTTTGACAATGGTATCCATACAACCCGATGCATTATACGCCACCTGCTTTACCCTGTAAAGTCCGGGAAGCTGGAAAGTGTGTTCAGCTACATGCCCCGTTAATATATTGTCATTACCATTAGGATCACCAAAATTCCATTCCACATAAGCGGCGTTAGCCGGCGTAGCAGAGACCGTCAGCTTGAATGGTGCGCAGTTGAGCGATGTTGCATTACTGGTAAACAAAGCCACCGGTAAAGGAAGAATCTCTATTTCCTGGGTCGTAAAACTACTGCAAACTGAACCGTCGGGATGAGATTGCTGGACTGTCAGTTTAACGTTATACTTGCCTGCTCGTGCAAATGCGTGTCGGGGATTAGCAGTATTCGCAGTGGTACCATCATCAAAATCCCAGTGATACGATGCCGAGGTCTCCGGTGTACTGAAAAACTGCACGGAATCCTTCACACAGTACTGTCCATTGTTAAATCTAAAATTAGCATTAGGCTGGGCATACACTGTTATTATCTCTGTATCTGTTGCAGAAGAACATCCATTTGTTGCAAGCAAGGATACTTCGTAAGTCCCCGGCACCGTAAACGTATGCGTTATTGATTCAGGAGCAGACTTCGTGGTAAAGGTATTGCCATCCTTAAGATCCCAGTAGAAAGAATTCGCCCCTTCAGAATGATTATCAAACCGGACGGTAAGGGGGGCACATCCAAATTTCCTGTCACCGTCAATAATCAACTGCGGCGTGACTGTATTAGGATAAACAACTATCTTATAACTATTTGAATCTACCCCACACTCGTTCTCTACTTTGAGCCTTACTGTTACCGTATCGGTTTTAGTTGTGTAAAATGTATGGGTAACATCCGAAACGTCATTCTTAACGAGAGTCTGGCCGTCACCAAAATCAAAAGTATATTTACTGTTTGAACCGGCCTTTGACTGATTGTTAAAAGTTACCTCGAAAGGAGAACATCCCCACGTTTTATTCGGCGAAAACAACGCATAAGGCAATGGATGTACCAATACAGAGTCGGTAAAAATAGTCTCTTTACATCCGGTCGACGCCTTTAATGTAATAACATAGGTAGTATCTCTATGATTCGGATTGGGTTCGAAGGTTATCGCTGCGGGATGAATATCCGTAGAGGTTATACCATTCCCGAAATCCCATATATAGGTTCCGCGACTCAAAGGAGCGGAAGTATTGTTAAAGCTGACAGAAAGCGGCCCGCAACCTACCACCTTGTCCTTGGTAAAGGAAGCCGTTACGTCTTTCACTGTTTCAAAAGTAAGCTCCATGCTGTCTGAGCCACAACCAAACTTACTGTCGGTCACTAATTTCACAGTCGCCGATTCACCATCGTTATATAATATATAACCCGGAAAATCCTTCCCCGATCCAACACTTACCCCGTTAACATACCATTGATAAGTCGCTACGCGGTCGTCGTGAGGAATCAATGTGATAACTTGTTTAAGATCAAATGGGATACACGACTTCAACCTGACAGCTGTAAATTCTGCCTTAGCCAAAGGATTCACGGTGATACCAACCTCATTACTTATACTCTTTTGATCTCCGTTACAAAGTGATGTTGTAACTATTCTCCGGAACCGGGTGGTTTCTGCTAATGTTCCCGGATCAAATACAGCTGCAACCGCTCCGGCAATATCCGACCATGACGTTCCGTCCAGACTCTTCTGCCATTGATAAAAGAAGATTCCATCACCCCCTGTAGGTAAGCTTCCTGCGAGCTGAACAGAAGGCATGCCGGCACATAATACCTGATCTGACGATATACTATTATTGCCCAAAGGAGGTTGAACGGCGATGTACACTGTATTGCTTTCAAGGGAACACGGTCCTGATTTTACCACTCTCCTTAACCATGTTGATGCAGTAAATACCGATGTGAGTTCCCTGTTGACTTCCCCGGGAAGGTCTGTCCAGTTAATGTTATCGGAACTCCATTGCCACTGGTATGCATACGCTCCATTGCCTCCCGTTGGTAAGCCGCCTGTAATATGTACCGTCTGCCCGGAACACGTGGTAACGCTTCCCGTAATGGCATTTGTTAAAGCCGGGTAATTGTATATTGTAATCGTATCAGTGCTTGCATCGCAGATTCCGTTCTCTATAGACCATTTGAAAATATAGGTTCCTGCAGTAAGACCACTTATTTTGCTATGAGGATCTGCCGGATCTTCAATGAGGCATGACGGACCGCTTATCTTCGTCCAACTTCCAGTACCCTTCACTGCTATATTGCCGTCCAGCGTAGCACTGGCTTCATTACATAAATATTGATCATCTCCAGCAATAGCTGTAGTGACATTCGGAAGCACCTGTACATAGGTTACAGCGGATGGCACTTCAGAGCAGGCTCCATTCCTGACTATAGCCCTGAACCAGGTATCAGCATTAAGGTTATGGAATACACCTGATTTGGATGTTGATAACACAGGAATCCATGTGTTAAAGTTATCACCCGATTGCTCCCATCTCACAACATCTCCTTTCTCTCCGCTTAAAGAAACGGTGACACTGTTGACACCTGTACAAACCCTCGCCACGCTGCCCGTTGTAATACCGCCTTCGGATGGCTCATCCACCCGGATCTTAATATTATCGGTGTATATTGAATTCAAGCATCCAGAAGCCTGAGATATTCTTACGCGATACCACTTTGTTTGGGCCATGTTTCCAGGAGCAAACGAGGGTGCGTTAGCGCCGGCAATGTCGTTAAACGTTATACTATCTGTTGAAGATTGCCACTGTAGCAGGTCGGATGAAGAATATCCGGTAAGATCAAGTGAGCCGGGGTCGTTCCCCTTACATACGGTGATATTACCATTGCTAATTAATCCCTTAACAGGATAGGCCGTCACTTCAATAGTTAACGTCGCTTTACTTTCTCTGCAACCAGCATCTCCGACAGTTGCGTCATTCTTTATTCCCCATTCAAACACGTAAGAGCCTGGCAGCAGCCCTGTAACTTCCGTATTAAATAATGAAGGATCTGTAATATGAGCAGGCACGCCCGATGTCTGAGTCCATAAACCTGTTTCGCCATTAGCGGCATCAGGCGCATTGCCCGACAGCGTTACGTGATTATTAGAACCGTCCTCCTGAAGGCAAATCCGGACTGTAGCCCCTACAGCTGCGGTTGTCACAGGTTTCCTGACAACAATGCTTTTGAGCGAAGTGTTATCCGGGCATGGGCTTAGGCCCCCAACCCGCCACTCAAGCTGATAAGTCTGGCCTGGCAGCAGATTACCCACCACAGCATCCGGAGAATGCGTGTCGGGAGTAAATGTTAAAGAATTACCCGACTGCTCCTTCCATGTTCCCGTAAATCCGGCACCCGGATCGTTACCATTTAACTTATAACTTGTCTCACCACATATTATCACATCTCCTCCTGCATCTGCGGATGGAGTGATCGCATTAATAAATATCTCAACCGCTTCACTTGTAACGTCACAGCTATTGTAACTTTTTACAGTCCTCCTGTAATAAGTCGTTACAACAGGGTTTACTGTGAGATTCTCCTGATTAGCGCCAGGAATTACAGTCCACGAAATTTTATCGGGAGATGATTCCCATGAATACGAATAACTTGCAGAAACGTAAGATGGAACATCTCCTCCTGATAACTGATCGGTTGAAAGAGTGACCGCTTCGCCGGGACAGGATACAAGGCGAGTTGACTTTATAGAGTTAACAATATCAGCCAGCACATCAAGATTCATCGTGGATGTGCTGCCGGCACATGTGCCATTATTTATAGTCCACAAAAACGTATATCGTTTACCTTTCTCCAGGTTGCTAACCGTGGTATTATTGAGTCCCGGATTATCAATAACTGCTGTTTGTCCGGGTGGTTGCGTCCAGATTCCGGTTCCTATTGCAGGAAGGTTTCCGTTTAATTGATAAGTCAAACCAGAATTCAAACACAACTTTTCATCTGGACCGGCATTTGCAGTGGTTGGCTTAGGATCGATGGTAATTGTAATGGGGTCGGAATATTCAGCACTGCACTCACCATTCTTTACCAAAGCCCTGAACTGAGTTGTTGTTAATAACGCACTATATCCATACGAATTTCCGGAAGCACCACTAATCAGGCTCCATGAACCTCCGTTATCCTCCGATTTTTCCCACTGAATAGAGGTACCCCTGTAATCTTTAAGTATCAGTATCCCCGGACTTGAAGACTCAATACAGTAAACCGTTGGACCGGCAGTCGAAATAGTTCCTCCAATTGAGGGAAGATCAACTTTCACCTGGAGCACGCCTGATGCAACGAGATTGGTACAGCCCTGGTCATATCCCTTACCGCCCACCTGTACCCGGAAGTAAGTCGTTTGCTGTATATTGGGATAGGCCAGTATATCACTAGTATTGTCAATAGGGGTCCAGTTAATTGCATCTGTCGATACTTCCCACCGGATAATCTTTTGAATATATCCTGATGCTCGCAATGTTATGTCAGATCCGCTACAGACAAGCTTAGCTGTTGGACTTTCTAAACAGGTAACAGAACCTCCTGTAGCCCGTTGATATACGGTTAATGTAATCTCCTCGAACTCCTCACATCCGCCCGGATTACTCACAGTCCATCTCAATTTATAGGTACCAACCAGCAAATTGGATATTGTGGCATTTGGTTTGGTTGAATCATCAAATAGAGAACCAGAAGGCCCTGAAACTACGGTCCATTTGCCAGATTCTCCATTTAAAACATTTGGAGTCGTGGCACTTAACACATATTTTTTATTCATCGGAGTGTAGTCACACAATACTCCATCCGATCCTGCGTCAGGATTTACCAAAGCGTATAGCGTAACATCTTGACTACTGCTGACAGCAGGTCCGCACTCGTTATTATACACTAGCGATACGGTGTATTTCTTTCCAACCTCATTAAACTTTATCACCGGAAAAGGATCTTTATCAGAACCACCAATAAACTCATAGCTTCCTCCCGTAACTGTCCATTGATACGTCTTGTTCCTCCCGAAACCCTCATACATTGGCATTACCCTTTCTTCTGTTGCGAAATCTATGACAACAGGAATACCTTTACATATCTTAGCTTCTACTGGTTGAGTAACAGCTAAACCACCAGCTATCATGAACGGCTTATCAAGCACAACGTCACTACAGGAGTTTGTTACCGTCAACCTTAAAATATAAGACCCCGGTTTAGCCACATTAATTCTCGGCGCATCACTTGTATCCTTGTCAAGGAAGGTGATCCCATCGCTTACCGCAACGCCACTTAACGAGTCGATAACCTGCCATAAATAATGCTTACTACACAGGTTCGCTACATTTGTATGGTTCACCGTAGTGATCAGAGCCGAATTGCATGCCGACGACTGTGTAAATTCAAAATCAGGGACAGGGAGCTCTGAAATACATATATCCTTAATTATCTCTGTGGGAGAACAGCTGTTATTGCTCGCCACAAGTTTAATATTATAAGTACCAACCTCGGGAAACTGGAAAGTAAAGTTTTGGGCTGCACTTTTAATGTGCCAGGATGTTTCGGTGCTTTTCTTTATATACCACTTATACGTGGTTAAGTCAGTACAACCCGTCCCGGAAGAGTTCGGCGACATACCAGGTATAGTGGTGTTTATAAATGTCACATCCTTAGTGACACAGCCACCTACAGATGGAACAACGAAGTCGGCTTTCGGCAACAAATAAACTTTAGGATAAGAGGTAAATTGAGGAGCCGCTCCAATACAAAAACCCGCAGATATTGATATGTTTGCAGTGTAAGAGTTATACACCGGAGGATATATCATGACAGGAGGCTCACTACATGAGCTTTCATTATAATGATGCTTTACCACTCCACCCCTTGCAATGAGATCTTCTTTAGTGAAATGTTCGATAACATCGTCGCCCCAATCAAAATTATATAAAAGGCCGGGGTAATTTTTTGCAATACCTTTCTCGGAATCGATTATAACTGAATATCCCAATTTCTCGCTTTCGTTATTAGGGTCAATCGGGTACTTTAAACATACAATCTGACTTCCGCTAGCCTGAAGATTGAGGGTAAAATCAACATTTAAAATAACATAACTTTTTGTAGATACAACTCCATTAAGTTCGGACCTCAAACGTGCTGTATAATATGACTTCCCGAGGATAATATCTAAAAGACCATCCGGCGACACGGTAAAACTTTCTGGCGACTTCAGCTTGTCGTAATCATCGAACAGTAATCCTGTAACTGTCACAGCGGATGCCGACGAATCCGCAAGCGTCAATACGTTACCGTCCTGAATATTCTGGCAAAAGCCATATATCAGATCAGTCTTCAGAAGATTTTTTTCTTCCAACGGCGATATTTTTATTTTAGGTCCTGGTTTATCAGTAATCTTGATACCTGTGTAGTCAACCATTACCTCTGGATTTGAACTTTTCACCCTGATCATATAGCCATTTCCAGGCATAGTGGTTTCCGGAATGACACCGTTTATAAAGGTAGTATAATGTCCGTCGAAAGTTCCGATAGGACTATAAGACACAAGATTTCCTCCCGAATCGTACATCCACAATTCAAATCTGTTGCCTGCCTTAAATCCGCTAACTGTGAGGGGAACAGTTATATTACTTCCCGGCCCGTAAGGCCCCGGATCAATGGTACCGAATGCAATCTGAGCCTTACAATCAACACACAGTCCTAAATAGAAAGTAAAAAAAACCAGAAGTACAGCTACAAATCTCCGCATACAACAGTATAAAACGCAGATTTAAAACTCCATACAAGTCTGGAACAGATTGAATGAGCATCCATTGACAAATTCCAAATATTGTGGTAATACGCTCGCTGCAACAACATGTTACCAATAGGGAACTAAATATGTATTTGGTGTTGTGACGATATTATTATTAAAACCATCCAACCATAGCCCCGTGCTACCCCCAATCTCTGATTAATCCCTTACCAATGCCTGACCAAAGCCTGATATCGTCAGTATCTCATCAGCATCTCGTCAGCATCATGTCAGACTAAAGTCTGACGAGAGTCTGACATTATCCTGAGGAGATGCTGACATTAGTCTGATCTTATCGGGTTTTGGTCAGGCACTGGTAAGGTACTTTACAGGGTTTTGTCCTTTCTTTTCCAAACTTCTATTCCAATTTTTCATCCTGCGTAACACTGGCCGTATCCCCTGCACTTTTGAAATAACGGTCCCAGCCCCTTCTGGTAGACCGGCCCATGTGGGCATATAAACACAAACCATTCGAAATAAAAACTCATTAATAGTCAATAAGTTAAATAATTTCGTACCTTTACAGTCTTATATAATAAAATACAATATGAAAAAAGAAGGAACAGTGAAGTTCTTTAATGTAACTAAAGGATTCGGATTTATCGCACAGAGCGATGATCGCAACGATGTTTTTGTTCATTCGACAGGACTGATCGACGAAGTTCGCGAAAACGATAAAGTTTCGTTTGATGTGGAAAGTGGCCCTAAAGGCCTTAATGCGGTAAATGTACAAGTAATTTAAAAGATCACTATATTTTAATCGTATAAAGCATCTGGTCTCTGATCAGGTGCTTTTTTTATTTAAGACAGTTGCTTCCCGGGCAGATTGAGACAAACCATCTAACTTTTGAGAGCTTTTTTTATAGAAGTTTGCTTTTCTTTGATCCTTAGTACAGGAGATTCAAAACAGGGTTCTCCTCTATTATGAACCGGTATTAAAAACCGGAGAACTGCTAGCCATACAATTAAATGAGAAAAATAATACAAACATCAGTTGTATTTTGCTGTCTGATTTTAACAACTATAAGTAATTTATTTGCTCAAACTAATCACCAATACGATTATGTTTTTTCCCGTAAACCTTTAGCTACAAGCAGCTATGCCGAACTTCCTTTGGGCAGCATTAAGGCTAAGGGCTGGCTGCTAAAGCAGCTGCAATTGCAGGCAAACGGATTCACCGGTCACGCGGAGGAATTGTATCCGGAAGCAGATAACCTGGGTGCCAATTCTGACTGGCTTGGCGGAATGGGCAATGGATGGGAAAGGGTGCCCTATTACGTAAAAGGCCTGGTTGCTCTGGCCTACACATTGGATGATCCCGCCTTGAAAGCGAAAGCTGCAAAATGGATTACCTGGACCCTGGATAATCAACAGGCTGATGGATTATTTGGTCCCCCAAAAATGAAGGACTGGTGGCCAAGAATGCCGATGCTCTATGCGATAAAAAGCTATTATGAAGCAACGGGAGATAACCAGGTTATCCCCTTTTTCAGTAAATATTTTAAATATCAACTGGAGAACCTGAAAACGGATCCTTTAAGGGAATGGAGTAAATCAAGGACCGGAGATAATATCGAAATTGTTCTTTGGCTCTATAACAGGACCGGGGATGAATCTCTTTTAAAGCTGGCTGATCTGCTGAAGGATCAGGCCTATCCGTGGAAAGATATTTATTCAAAAAACATGTTTTATCACTTCGGCGGCGATTTTCATACAAAACACGCCGTCAGCGTGGGACAGGCATTAAAGTTTCCTGCAGTCGTTTACCAAAGAAGTAACGATATGTCCTATAAAGAGGCTTTTACCAAAGGGATAGAATACTTAGTGAGAGATCACGGACAGTCGTCGGGGATTGCTTCCGGCACTGAGTTCCTGGCAGGCAGGAGCGCGGTGCAAGGCGTCGAAACCTGCACAGTAGTTGAATGGATGCAAAGTCTGGAAACGGCTGCCAGAATATTTGAGGATCCATCAATCGGCGACAGGCTTGAAAAAATTGCGTTCAACACGCTTCCGGCTCAGTTCAGTCGCGACCTTAAGGAGCATCTATACTACACTTTGCCCAATCAGGCGGTATGCAAACATGGAAACGCTGGTTTTGATGAAGATTATCCCGAGGGATTATTGCTTAGTCCTTACTCGGGAATGGGGTGCTGCAGGTATAATATGCACATGGGCTGGCCTTATTTTGTAAAAAATAGCTGGGCGGCTACTCCGGATAAAGGGCTGGCTATTATCGCCTATGCACCTGTAGAGGTGAGCGCCGTAGTGGCAAACGGGGCACATATCCGGATCGACGAAGAAACTAACTATCCTTTTGAAGAACAAATTAAGCTAAAAATATCTCTGGATAAGCCTGCTACATTCCCGCTTCGTCTAAGGATCCCTTCCTGGTGCAAAAACCCGTCGATAAGTGTGAATGGGAAGCGAATCAAAGGGATCACCAGTGGTCAGATAGCGAAAATCAGCAGGGAATGGAAAAGTAAGGATGAGGTGCTTCTGAATTTCCCGATGGAAATAAACGTTTCCCCACAAGTGCATCATTCGGTAAGTGTTGAGCGCGGCCCAATCGTCTACTCGTTAAAAATGGATGCAAAATACGTGTCTATAAAAGAACACAAAGTAGAGGGTTTTCACGATTACGAAGTATATCCTGTTAACCCGTGGAACTATGGTTTGATCTTCGACAAAAAAAATATCCAGTCGTCGTTCACTGCGATAAAGGGCGCCATGCCTGAAAATCCATTTGTACAGGCAGAAACCCCTGTTAAAATAAAGGCAAAGGCGCAAAAAATCAAGGACTGGACGATGGCCTACAATGGCATGCACGCTTTAGATGTGCCCTTCGGTCCGCTAACATCCGGTGAGCCGGTGGAAGAAATCACCTTAACGCCATTTGGATCTGAGAATATCCGGATTTCCAACTTCCCTGTGATTGGTGAGCCGGGCAAACCGGTTGGCTCGTTTGAAGCAAACTTTGACAACAATAACATGCAGGGCTGGGTTTATTACGGCGGGGGCTGGTTTACAAAAGACGGTGCGATTCATGCCGCCTCCAACAAGGGCTCATGGGGCTCGGGGATACATGGATCTAAGGTAATTGAGAGCTCTGTGAACATCGCCAACTTAATATTTGAAAGCGAAATAACTCCCGGAGACCTTGGAAATGCAGGTATTATATTCCGTGTTTCCCGGCCAGCATTCGGCGCTGATATGTATAAAGGTTATTACGTCGGACTGAACGCTGCATCCGATAGAATTGAAATAGGCAAAGCAGATGGTCAAAAATACACGATGCTTTCTTCGGCTTCGCTTAGCATAGCACCCGACAAAAAGTACAAGCTAAAAGTGATAGCACGGGGCGCAAATATCCAGATCTTTCTGGACGATGTAAAAGAACCTGTATTGAGAGCCCGCGATACTGAATTTACCAGGGGAGCCATTGGATTGAGATCGTATGATGCGATGCCTGTTTACGACAATATTAAAGTTAAAGACCTCGATAACACGGATAACTAACATCAGCGGGCACGTTCGGCGTACCCGCTGACATATTATTATAGTGTAACTCTGCCCATCAAGGGGTCACTTATACTTCCCTCTCCGCTCTCGACGTGCCCTGCATATCTTTTTCCAAAAGAACTGAACCCTTCAACTTTGATGCTGAGGTCGTACCAGCCGGAACTTTTCTTTAGGTTAACTACTCTGTTCAATGCAGAGGCAGGAGGAAGTACAAGTACGATTTTGTCTGCTCCGTACGATTTATCCTCTACCTCAAGCCTGTAGCTTTTACGCTGACTTTTATTTTTTAAGTTCAGTATGAGGTTCTGACTGATCTTGCTTTTCGAACCGTTTACTCGTTCACAGGAAGTCGAAACCTCTATTTCCGGATCGCTGGTATCTCCATAAAACTCTCTGAAGAAACCGTTGACTCCATACGATCTAAGATTATATGTTCCGTTTTCAAAAGATCCGAGATCCCATTCGTAAGACACTACATCTCCCGCCTTGACTGCAAAAGACCAGTTATGCATTGTCTCATAGTCGTTATCATTCCCAAGCCTGAACTTAACGGGAGAATAGACATTGAAGGCAGCTCCTGCCGACTTTTCGCCAAACACTTCTTTTCCTGCCCTGAAGCTTACAACCACTTTCTTTCGGTCTTTGTTTAAACGCGAGTCGGCGTACAACTCGTATGGAATAGCACATGCCGCGCGAACGCCTTTCTCCTGACTGGGGAGAAGAGACGAAGCCGATGGGTTTTCCCTGACCTGCCTGATCTCTTCTGCGTTAAACGCTTTAAAGTTTCCCGGCAAGGGCTTAAACTGAGCCTCAAATATACCTTCGATTACCTCGTCTCTCTTCAGGAAGGATAGAGGAGCAATGTTCTCCTTGTTTAAAGGTCTGAACACTGAACTAAGATCTCCGCAGACGGTTCGTCGCCAATCAGTAATGTTTGGCTCACGAACAGCTTTACCGGTTTTAGAAGAAAGGAAGTGCTCAAGAAACTGCAGCGAAGAGGTTAGATCAAAGACCTCAGAGTTAACCCATCCCCCTTTTGTCCAGGGTGAAGCAATAACAAGAGGAACACGATAACCGAGACCTATAGGACTCTCACGCCTCGAACCCACATTGTCTGTGCGAGCCTTTTCCTGGTCCATTGTTACCCATTCAGCACGGGTGTCCATGCCTTTTGACACGGCGCCAGTTTCTGGTCTCGCCGAATGGGGCGGCGTAAATGGAGGCATATGGTCAAAGTACCCATCATTTTCGTCGTAAGTAAGTATAAAAATAGTCTTCTTCCAGATGTCGGGGTTCTTGGTCAGAATGTCGAGCGCTTCAGAGACATACCAGGCACCATACCAGGGAGCCCCTGGATGGTCAGAGAAGCTACAGGGTGCTACCAGCCAGGACACCGCGGGAAGCTGGTTGTTTTCGGCGTCAAGCCTAAACTGGTGAAAGATATCTCCTTCTGGCACCTTTACTTCGCGGTTTTCTCCATGCTCCTCGTAACGTATCGTACTTAGCTTGTGGTAATCCGGATCATGTTCATTGGTTACAAAAGCCCTGCGATGGATACTTTTTTCAAAGTCCGGCAGCTTCTCAAAAGCCTCTTTATTGTACGTTTTCCGAGCCTCCATTACTTCCTCCAGGAGGCTTTTCTTTTTATCCAGTTCTTTTGAAATATTGCTGTCCGAGGGCTTACTCTCGAGCTTGTCTTCGAGGCTTTTAATTTCGCCCGGTAAATTATCGGCGCGTTCTTCAAGCCATGCAAGGTGAGCAGGGTGAAAACGTACATGATATTGTTTGTGGAATTCCAGGTTGTTATCCGTAAAATTGGCAAGCCAATTATCCTCCTCGTCGTTAAAACCCACAGGCACACTTAGTTCATTCTGATAAACTTTCCATGAAATCCCCGCTTGTTCAAGCCTTTCAGGGAACGTCGGCCAGTTAACATCCTTGTAGTTGATTTCATGGTTCCATACGTGCGCTTTAGATTTCTCATCATGCGGATTTTCTCTGATTGTTCCGCTCCAGAAATAAGACCGGTTTGCACTGGTGCCCGTGAGGGAAGAACAGAAATGCTGATCGCAGACAGTAAATGCATCCGCAAGCGCATAATAGAAGGGAATATCCTGCCGGTCATAATAACCAAGCGTCAGCGGCATATGCGAATAGTCCTTATTGCCAGCCTTCTTCGCGGTCAGCCAGGTATCAAAACGCCCGTTATTTCGTGCATCTACCTGGTCGCTCCAGGAATGAGGAAGCGATCCCATCCAGGTAGCTTTTGAATTCTTAATATCCAGCCTGAAAGGAGCGAAAGTTTTTCCTTCCGTGTTGGTTTGCAACCAGACCGGATTTCTATTGGGCAATTCGATCGCTCTAGGGTCATTAAACCCTCTGACGCCTTTTAACGCTCCATAACAATGGTCGAATGAACGGTTTTCCTGCATCAGAAAAACGATGTGTTCGGCATCCAGATAGGTGGTTCCAGGATCAGCTTCGATAGCCAGCGCTTTCTGTATTGCAGAAGGGAACACGCTGAAGAGTCCTGCCGACCCGGCTAATAACCCGGCCTTTTTGATAAATTCTCGTCTGGATTCGGTTGTTGTCATGACTTAAATATAAAGAACAATTATTTAATCCACCAGGTCGGCTGATTGATCAGATCTTTTCCTTCTCCAAATTGTCGCCTGATGGCTTCGCTGACATTTGCACTGTTATAGTTGTATTCTGATTGTGGATAGATCCACCTGAACGGAACAGACACTCCCGCCGGTCTCCTGAACGAAGGATAGCCCGTCCGCAGATGATCATAAAAAGATGTCCAGCCGGACTGGAAAAATGACTGCAAATATTTTTGCATCATGATCTGTTCCAGTTTAACTTCTGTAGTTGCTGAGTTTGAGAAGCGGGTCAATGGCCTTTCGAGATAGGACTGCACAACTGCATCTGTAAAATATTGCTTATACTCTTTTGTGTTACTTTCATAGAACTTAAATGACGCTTTTACCCCGCTATCATAATGTAACTTCGCATCTCCGCTAATCCAGCCTCTTACAACCGCCTCTGCAAGTATGAACTCCTGTTCTGCGAACCCAATTAGTACTCTGGGCTCCGTGGTAGGTTCTGAATAATAACGTTCGTTTACTTTCGATACTTTTCCTAATGTCGCCTTCGTGTTTACCTGGGCATATGGTGCTGCCGGATCTCCACCTTCATAGGCGCTAAAGTCGTTTACAGCTTTACCATTCTCTTTTGCAAGCTTTGTTCGAGCAGAGAAAACGAAAAGGCGCGGATCTTGTCTTTCCTGCAGGCGCTGGATGAATGTAGAATCCATATACATCCCAGAACCGAATGAACTAGAGTTAAACTCTGGATAGCGGTTTCCGTCCTGGTCCTTAAAGACAAGCTGCGCATCGTCAGCCTCACTCGCGAAGATTGGTTCGCTGCCGACAATCGAAGCAAAGGAAGAAACAACGTTAAATTCACTGTCGCCCGTCCTTTTCGAAAGGGTTAGTAAAACTTTCATTCTGAAAACGTTAACCAGTTTCCTCCATTTGACGACCGACTTATCATAAATAATATCTCCCTCAATAGCTACCTCGGATGATTTCAGCAAATCATTTGCTTCCGCCAGTTCTTTCAGGATACCTTTAAATACTTGCTTTTGCTCATCGTAAAAGGGCGTCACATGGGTTTGGTCTTTTTCCGCATGTAGCGCATCACTGTATGGGATGTCGCCGAAAGTGAGTGTAAGATTATAAAAATAATACGCTCTGAAAAACTTAGCCAGGGCTATATACCTGTTATCCTCTATTCGCTCAGCCTCTTCCATCATCTTGGTAACATCCCTCAGGTTGCCATAAGCCTCAAAACTCCCCCTTGCCCACTTATAATATTGATTCGCATTTTCTCCATCTGTTTGTACCAGCATTTTATTGGCATAAAGAGGCCCTGTGCCGCCAAAATCCCTGAAAGCGTTCCATTGAATCTTCGTTAGCTGAAATTGGGGATGGGTGGTTGATGCATTATTTGGATCGACATTCATATCGCCGAAATCCTTGCAGGAGCAGAGACCCAGTATTAATCCAAGGATACAAATAGTATTTATTATATGCTTATTCATGACTGTACTTTTTGAATTAGAACTTTACATTGATAGAAACGCCGAGGTAACGCGCTGAAGGATCTTGAAGGTCATTATCATTCCCATAGTCGGGATCGATATACGGAATCTTTTTCCAGACATACAGGTTATATCCGTAAAGAGAAAGATCAAGGTTCTTTACCTTACCAGTGTTGATGATCTTTGCAAGGTCATAGCTTACCGATAATCTTCTCAGCTTAAAATAGGTTCTGTCAAAGACATTGGCGAACTTCTTGTTTTCCGATTCGGTCACCTGGGCCTGATAGGGATAAATCTGCCCCCAGGTTTGCCAGCTTACAGCTCTGGTATTCGGCGCATAGGTTCGGGTATCCGAAGTGATCTTTCCATTTACATCTCTTTCCAACTGTCCTCCTGTTACAATTACCCCCTGCGGCACATACACTGGTTTTCCTGCCTCATATTCGGCATCACGATATTCGACAGAAGCAGGATGTTTTCCGCCCCACCACATTTTCTCTATGGTTACCGATCTTAATAAACCTCCCCATGCGCCGTCAACATCGGCATTAAGCGTAAATCCTTTTATTTTAAACTTATTCTGAACGCCAAGCCTCCAGTCGGGATCAAGGTGCCCCAGCTTCGCAAGATCACGGTCCTTCGTCGGGAGTCCTGTATTAGCATCCAGGATCAGTTCTCCCGCGGCGCTTTTTTGCCATACCGTGGCATAGTAACTATCGGCGCGGTCATTCAAACTCAGATTATTGAATTTAGGCTGTCCTCCATAAATCTCCGTAATCTTCTTTACCGACCGGCTCCAGTTCACTCCTATATCCCACGAGAAATTTCTTCCCTTAAAGGGCCTGGCTCCGGCGATAATCTCTAATCCGTTTGTGATATAATTGTTACCGTTCACGGTTCTTGTAGCAAAGCCCGATGCTTCAGAAATAGTCAGATCGATAATCTGATCTTCATCAAGAATACGATAGTACGTAGCATCGAATGACAACAAGTTCCTGAATAAAGAGAAAGACAACCCTGTTTCAAAGGACGTGCTCGTCTCGGGTTTAATATCCGGATTTACAAGATTACCCGGGTAATAAACGGAAGGCGTAGATTCGTATGTAGTCCCCTTCCGGTAAGTAGGGCTGATTTTATAAGGATCCAAATCACTGGACACCTGGGCCCAGGAGGCGTTCAGCTTGAGATAATCAATCATCCCGGGCATTTTAACATATTCCGATACGATCGTACTTGCTGAAACAGAAGGATAGAAATAGGAGTTATTTTTTGTGGGAAGTGTAGATGACCAGTCGTTCCTTCCGGTAGCATTGAGGTACAATGCTTTGAAAAGGTCAACATTCACAGATGCATATACACTACGAATCGCTTTCTCATTGAACTCATTCGTTGCCTGCACCCGCCCCTGAGTATTATTAAGACTATAAACAAAAGGGACAATTAAACCGTCGGTCGACTGGTATTCCTGACGGTATTGCCTGTTAAAAACAGAAGCTCCGGCATTGACCGTTAATGCGACATCGGAAGTCAGGTTTTTTGAATAATTAGCCAGGAAATCGGCATCCAGATTTTGCTGCGAGTCATCCCATAGCTTATAGTCGCCATTTCTGGAATCTCCGTAATTCATATACGATTTTGGGCTCTTCATATCGGAGAACGATTTATTCTCTCGCAAATTCACTCTTCCCTGTAAGGTAAGGTCGGGAAGTACCTGCCATGATAACTTCAATTGACCTGTTGCTACGTTCCGATCCAGTTTCTGCTCCAGTTCATAAGATGCAAAATAAGGATTGTTATACCACGCGTAATTGTAGTTAGCCTGTCTGAAACCCTCAAACCCGGGAACATACATATGCTCCTTCAGATCTTTTCCGTTTACATCATCTCCCATCCAGATCAGGATGGTGTACATATGATTTTTAGGGCCGTAACCGTAACGCGGGTAATTGGGAGAATACACTTTGTTATAGGATAAGCTGGCATCCAATTGCAGGTTTTTTGCGATATTATAACTCGAATTGAAACTTAGTCCTCCGGTAGAAAGAGAAGTATTCGGAACCTGACCCTTCTGATAAGCCTGCTTTGCAGAAAAATAGAACTGCCCTTTCGCTCCCTTATAACCAACAGAGAAGTTGTTATTCGTTACTATTCCTGTTCCAAGGAAGTCCTTAAGGTTGTCATGCCTTACCCAGTCGATCGGAACTCTTTCATATCGCGCTTTATCATCGTATTTAGTGCCCTTCACATCACCCCACCAGGGTATAACCTCTCCCGTTTGCTTATCCCTGATCGGACTGTTCCATTGTGCTACTTTAATGCCGGTTTCGAACTTCGGTCCCCAGATCATATCGCCATCTGAAACTCCACCATCGGCACCGTCCCAAAATTCATACTTGCCGTTAGAGCCATTTCCATATTCCGTTTGAGTTTCCGGATAAACGGTGAATCCTGCGGTCACCATATTGTTAGTACCGAGATTAATTTCAAGGCCGTCTTTGTTGGCCTTTTTGGTGGTGATAAGTACAGCTCCGTCTTTACCGCGCGTACCATATAAGGCGGCAGCTGTTGTTCCTTTCAACACGTTGATATTTTCAATATCTGACGAAGGAATATCGTAAAAATCGGTCTCCACCGGAACGCCGTCTACAACGATAATAGGCGACCGGCCTCTCAGTGAAAAGGATGGAGCCTGGAACAAGCCAGTTGGGTTATTCACCGTAAGGCCGGCAACCTGCCCTGATAAAGCATTACCCAGATTCATCGTTTTCGCCTCGGCCAGAACCTCTGTTTTTACTTCCTGGGTGGCATATCCCAGTTTCCTTTTCTGCTGCTTTATTCCGATAGCCGTAATGACT
Organism: Arcticibacter tournemirensis; assembly: GCF_006716645.1. Lineage (NCBI taxonomy): Bacteria > Pseudomonadati > Bacteroidota > Sphingobacteriia > Sphingobacteriales > Sphingobacteriaceae > Arcticibacter > Arcticibacter tournemirensis. Next base: position 100,496 of record NZ_VFPL01000002.1, read on the forward strand.
ACCTCATTCAGTTTTGCAATGTTGTCGCTAAGCACTACATCGATTATGGTTTGACTCCCCACTTTCACTTCTTTCTGCCCGAATCCAATCATTGTAAACACCAACACGGATTGAGGATTCGCCGAGATAGAATATTTACCTTCAGAGTTAGTAAGAGTTGCCGTTTTAGCGCCTTTGACACGTACAGACACACCAGGCATGGCCATTCCGGAAGAATCTTTAACTGTTCCGGAAACCTGACGGACTTCATCAATGGACAAGCGATTTGCCAAAACATTGACCAGACTTCGTCCTGACGCAGCAGACAATAAGCTGCAAATGAGCAAAATGGATAAATAAAAAGCTTTCATGAATTAAAAAATATGATTACAGCGGATGTATTTGCTGGCGCAAACTTAGGAGCAGGCCTTTAACTAAATATTAAGATATTGTTTAGTTTGTACAATAAGGATCGGCAGGATTAAAATCACATGTGAAATTATCGTGTGGTGAAACAAAATAAATACTCAACCATCAGCAAAAGACCTACTGTTCTTTTAATCACCGACCTGGATACGTCTTCCTCTGATTTGGACTATTGGCCTCGCGCCATTCGCGCACCTTTGCTAAACAAGACTATACACAAAGCCCGGCAATGGAGTACGTTAACGAGAATAGGGATAGAGAACGCACTGCAATAGCACTTCAATAATCTAAGACGGATCCATTGAATACAGAAGAGCCTGAAAATCAGACGACTTTCAGGCTCTTTGTTTTATATTAAAACTTGCGGAGAGTGAGAGATTCGAACTCTCGATACCCTTTTGAGGTATACACACTTTCCAGGCGTGCTCCTTAAACCACTCGGACAACTCTCCTTTAAGGAGTGCAAAAATAACAAAATACTTAATTCTAACAGGACGATATTCGCTTTATTTGCCAGAAAAGCAAAAAAACGTCGTTATAAACCTATACAACAATATGTTAAGCCAATAACTCAACCCTCAAAACACAGATTTAGCAGGTGCAGTAACGGGAGTCTTGCTCAATTCACCGCGGATATTGGTTTCAAGAAGATGACTGATCCGTTCAGCTGAATAACCTCTTCCCAGCAAAAACATTAACTTGGTTACGGCAGCCTCATATGTCATATCATAACCGCTGGCAACGCCCATAGCCTTTAGCGGTCTGCTCGTTTCATAACGCCCGAGTTCTACTGTTCCGACCTTACATTGAGAAATGTCGAGCACCACTTTACCCTTATTTATTGCAGTCTCGAGACAGTTAAGAAACCACTTATCGGTATTGGTATTTCCGGCACCGAAAGTCTCAAGTATGATAGCGTCTGCTTTAGAATTCACAATAGCGGCAACAGTCTCCTCACTTATACCAGGGTATAGCTTTAGTACAGCGATGGAATTGCTCAGCTTCTTATGAGCCCTGAAAGTACATTCGTCGCATTTGCGTATGCTAACATCATTAAATCTTAAGTGAACGCCAGCCTCGGCAAGTACCGGGTAGTTTGGCGACCGAAACGCCTCAAATTTGGCAGAGTTGTATTTAAACGCCCTGTTTCCCCTGAAGAGCTGGAAATCAAAATAGATGCATACCTCTGGTACTCTTGCCTTGCCGTTCTGTTTGGCAGAAGCAATTTCCAGGGCCGTGATCAGATTCTCCTTGGCATCTGTCCGGATCTCCCCTATAGGCAATTGCGATCCTGTAAAAATAACCGGCTTATTCAGGCCCTCAAGCATAAAGCTAAGTGCCGAAGCAGAAAAAGCCATGGTATCCGAGCCGTGAAGTATTACAAAGCCATCATATAAATGATAGTTTTTCTCTATAAGATCGGCCAATTCAACCCATACCCGTGGATGCATGTTCGATGAATCAATGATCTCTGCAAAAGAATAAACAGTAATTTCGTAATTAAGTCTTTGAAGTTCAGGAACGTTTTCTGTAATCAGGTTAAAATCAAGTGGCTTCAAGGTACCAGTTATCCTGTCCTGAACCATACCTATTGTCCCCCCGGTATATATAATCAGTACCTTTGTCATCCTACCTTCTCATGTAATTTTTTTGTTAAAGATATAAAAGGAATGCATTAGTCAGATGCCAAAAATGCTTTTTGAATTATTGGTAGTGATTTTTGCGACTTCCTCAAGCGGTATATTTTTAATTTCCGCTACTTTTTTTGCTATGTAAATCAGGTAGCTGCTTTCATTTGGTTTCCCCCTGAAAGGTACCGGACTCAGGTAAGGCGAATCAGTTTCGAGAACGATATGTTGCAGGTCCAGCCCGGCAAGTACTTTATCCAGTCCCGAATTCTTGTAAGTAAGAACGCCCCCAATACCAAGATAAAATCCCAGACCGATAATCTTTTCAGCCTGTTCACCCGTTCCGGTAAAACAATGAAAAATCCCCCTCAGTGTATCATCCTTTTCGTCGAGCAGTATATTGTAAACTTCGTCAAAAGCCTCGCGGCAGTGGATCACAATAGGAAGTTTCCTATTTTTAGCCCATTGGATTTGAGTGCGAAAAGCTTCCTCCTGGATTTCGAGGGTGCTTTTATCCCAGTATAAATCAATTCCAATCTCTCCAATGGCCCAGACCTTCTGTGCTTCGATAGCACGGAAAATAGCCTCCAGTTCAGCGTGATAGTTTTGTTGCACATCGCAGGGGTGGAGGCCGAGCATTGGGAAACAGTACTCAGGATAGTCTGCTACAAGGCCGTTCACGAGAGTTATCGTTTCAGAATTTACATTGGGCAGAAACAAACGGGATACTTTATTCTCCAGGCATCTCTCAAGCAGTTGCTTTCTTTTATCAATATCTGTCTCATAGTATAGGTGCGTGTGTGTATCGGTTAAAATCATTCCGGAGGCAAAACTAAACATTATGCAATAAAAAAGGCCGTTCCTGCAATTAGAAACGACCTTTGAAAATTTATATTATTTATATATTATTTTACTTCTTCAAAATCAACATCAGTAACTGTATCGCCGGTATTACCTGCCTGCCCACTATTGGCGTTTGCGCCAGGCTGTGCTCCAGCATCCTGAGATGCTTTGTACATATCTTCAGATGCAGCATTCCATGCATTCTGCAGTTCAGTCTGTGCTGTGTCAATATCTGCAAAGTTCCTGGCTGAATGAGCATCTTTCAGCTTCTTCAAAGCGCTCTCAATCGGATCTTTCTTATCAGCAGGGATCTTGTCGCCATACTCTTTCAGCTGTTTTTCGGTTGAGAAAACCAATGCATCAGCTGCATTCAGCTTGTCGATCTCTTCCTTGGCCTTTTTATCTGCTTCGGCATTCGCTTCAGCTTCCTGTTTCATCTTCTGAATTTCATCATCAGTTAAACCAGAAGAAGCTTCGATGCGGATTTTCTGCTCTTTGCCAGTAGCCTTGTCTTTTGCAGACACGTGCAGGATACCGTTAGCATCAATATCAAAAGTCACTTCGATCTGAGGCACACCACGAGGTGCAGGAGGAAGCCCGTCTAAATGGAACCGTCCAATTGTACGGTTCTGATTGGCCATCGGACGCTCACCCTGAAGGATATGAATTTCCACAGATGGCTGATTGTCGGATGCTGTAGAGAAAACTTCTGATTTCTTAGTAGGAATGGTTGTGTTAGATTCGATTAACTTCGTCATAACGCCACCCATCGTTTCGATACCAAGAGAAAGCGGGGTAACGTCGAGAAGTAATACATCTTTTACTTCACCCGTTAATACACCACCCTGGATCGCTGCTCCAATTGCAACCACTTCGTCTGGGTTCACCCCTTTTGAAGGTTCTTTTCCAAAGAAGCTCTTAACCGCGTCCTGAATAGCCGGGATACGGGTACTACCACCTACCAGAATAATTTCGTCGATATCGCTTGTGGATAAACCAGCATTCTTCAAAGCAGAACGGCATGGTTCGATGGTACGTTTGATCAGACTCTCCGCAAGCTGTTCGAACTTGGCACGGCTCAAAGTACGCACAAGGTGTTTCGGGCCACTTTGATCAGCTGTGATATAGGGAAGGTTCACTTCTGTCTGGGTAGAGCTTGAAAGCTCAATTTTCGCCTTTTCAGCAGCTTCCTTTAAACGCTGCATAGCCATTGCATCTTTGCTCAGGTCCATGCCATTTTCATTTTTGAATTCAGCGGCTAACCAGTCGATAATAACGTGATCGAAGTCATCACCACCCAGGTGAGTATCACCGTCGGTTGATTTTACTTCAAATACGCCATCGCCCAATTCAAGTACGGATACGTCGTGAGTACCACCACCGCAGTCAAACACAACGATCTTCATATCGCGATGAGCCTTGTCCAATCCGTAAGCTAAGGCAGCAGCGGTTGGCTCATTGATAATACGTTTTACATTCAGACCTGCAATTTCGCCGGCTTCCTTGGTTGCCTGACGCTGCGCATCGTTAAAGTATGCAGGAACTGTGATTACAGCTTCTGTTACTTCCTGTCCTAAAAAGTCCTCGGCAGTTTTCTTCATTTTTTGAAGGATCATCGCCGAAATTTCCTGAGGAGTGTATTTACGTCCGTCGATTTCTACACGGGGAGTGTTATTGTCTCCTTTAGCTATAACATAAGGCATCCGCTCAATTTCACGGCTTACTTCATTATAGCTGTTTCCCATGAAGCGTTTTATAGAGTAGATTGTTTTTTTCGGGTTAGTGATCGCCTGGCGTTTTGCGGGATCACCAACTTTACGCTCACCATTCTCAACGAATGCTACGATAGAAGGTGTCGTGCGCTTTCCCTCGCTGTTTGCTATAACTACAGGCTCATTACCTTCCATTACAGCTACGCAAGAGTTTGTTGTTCCTAAGTCGATACCAATAATCTTTGACATGATATATTTTCCTTTTGCTTGTTCGTAATTAACAATTTACGTTTACTTATCAATGCTTATGCCAAGCCTGGAATTAAATCACTTTGACATGATTCTGACAAGAATAGAGTCAGGATTGAATTGCATAGAAATGACAGGATGACAGATTGAAACATAAAAGCCCCTTTGCAGGGGCCTTTAGTGCTAATAGCTAAATTTTGTAAACTTACTATTTCTTAACCGGAGCTTTCTTTACAGGTGTTGTTGTTTTCTTTGCAGCAGGCTTCTTTGTAGCTGCTGGTTTCTTTGTTGCCGCTGGTTTGGCAGCAGGTGTGGCTGTCTGCGCTTTTTTCGCGGGCTTAACTTTTACAAGTTCTATATCGAATATAAGAGAACTGAATGGCTTTATATCCGCCCCGGCTCCCCTCGGCCCATATGCCAGGTCAGAAGGAATTAAGAAAGTCGACCTGGAGCCTTCATTCAGCAAAAGAAGTCCTTCTTCCCAACCTTTAATTACTTGCCCTTCTCCTAATGTAAGGCTGATGGGCTCATAAGTGCGACCTGGTTGTTCCAGGCCCGCTTGTTTTGCATTAGACTCAATACTTGAATCAAACACCTTCCCTTCAAGTGTGCGTCCGGTGTAGTTCACCAGTACTGTATCGCCAGCCACAGGTTTGCTTTTAACAGAGGGTTGAGTGATGATGTACATCAAACCAGACGCTGTTTTTGTGGGGTTTAGCTTATTATCAGCAATGTATTTATTAAGCGTATTTACCTCAGCTGTTTTTAATGAATCCATTAACCTCTGCTGGGCAGCCATGGCCTGTTCCATGGATTGTACCTTATCTATCCTGATCACGAACTGCAGCGTGCTTCCCTTAGGAAAAAAGGCAGGACGCTGCATTGATGAATCAGCAAACAGCGAATCCGCCGGAATCTTAACCAGGGCACTGTCTTTCTCTGATAGCAAAGGAAAAAAATACATCAGGTCGGTGATATTCTGCGAAGGCTGAACAGCAATGGTTACTGGTCTTCCGGCAGTAAAAGAACTGAAGAGAACAGAATCTTTATCGGTTTTCTGAGTAAAATTAAATGTAATAACGTCGTTCAGCTTAATCTTTGCTCCGTTATTGGGCGTATAAATTTTATACTGAACCTGGTTGGGTAAACGGGTAAACCCGTTGTTGTCCTGCGCAAACGTATACATCGACGCTATCATCAATGACAGCGTAATTATGTTTTTTAGCTTCATACTTAAAGAATTAAGTCAGCCCGGGGATACCGGACTGACTTTTAAATGAATTTATAACAAAGCAATGCTTTATTTCGCTGGTGCAGACGGAGCCGCTGGTTGCGGTGTTGCTGCTACAGGTGCAGGCGCTCCAGCTTTTGGCTTAATAATATCTAAGATTTCAAGATCAAAGATCAAAGGCATATAAGGAGGAATTGCCTGATTGCCCTGTTCTCCGTAACCTAATTTTGAAGGGATAATTAATGATACTTTAGTGCCTTTTGAGAATAGCATCAAACCTTCATCAAAACCAGGGATAGTGTTAGATCCGCCAACAGCTACTTTCATAGGTTCGTAAGGACGCATAGGATTAAATACGTTCTCCTTCTTTGCGACTTCAACTACACTTGTTTCAAAGATCTTACCAGTAAGGAAACGTCCTGTATAGTTTAACTTTACAGTGTCGCCCGCTACTGGTTTCGGGCCGCTTCCCTGCTTTTCAACCACATAGTTCAAGCCAGACGGCGTTACTGTTGGTTTTAAGTCCTTCGACTTGATGTAGTTACTGATCTTTCCGGCTTCCTGGTTTTTAGCTTTCTGAGATTCAGCTTTAAAAAACTGCTCGATCTTTCCGTTGAAGTCAGCATCGCTAAGCTTTCCTTTAGGAATTACTTTATCGATCTTGAATGTAAAGATCATGTACTTGCCTTTGGTATTGGGTGGCTTAGGCATGTTCATCTTCTGCTGTAAAGAGTCGAGGTTAATTTTGAAGGTAGCGCTGTCGCCTTCGCTAAGCATAGCTAAAGCAGCATAGATATCACCTTTAAACGCCGACTTCTGCTCTGCAACAAACATTGGCCTGTCGTAGTCATATGAATTCTGCATTACAGAGTCTTCCTCGGTTTTCTGAATAGCATGTAATGCTATAAAATCACCTTCTTTGATAACAGCACCTTCTTTATCCTCATGGATTATGTACTGCATATCACCCTCTCCTTTTTTAAACTGCTTACAGCTTGAAAATGCAAGTACTGCAAACCCTAAAACAATTAAGTTTTTCTTCATTTTGTTGTGGTTATTGTATTTTTCTGGTTTATTGAATTAAAAGACTTTTATATTCGGGTAAGATTTGTTTGAACCGTTGAATTGTTTCCTGTAATGATTCCGTCGACTGGCCTCCTGCGGCATTCCTGTGACCTCCGCCATTAAAATACTTCTTACAGATTTCGTTGGCCGGAAAATCACCCGTCGAGCGTAAAGAAAGCTTTACCTGGTCTGCCCTTTCAATAATCAATGCTGCGAGCCTGATCCCATTTATGGTCAAGGCATAATTTACAAGTCCTTCAGTATCCCCTGTGGAAATATTGAACTTATGTAATTCGTCTCTCGAAACAGTTATCAAAGCAGTATTGTATTCGGTTAACACTTCGAGCTTCCTGAGAAGGCAAAACCCTAAGAACCTTAAACGATTTTCGGAGAAGTTATCATACACCAACTGATGAATTTTTGCATTTTCTGCTCCTCTCTCGATCAGATCAGCAATGATATGATGAACTCTTGGCGTAGTGGTAGGGAAACGAAAGGACCCTGAATCCGTCATGATTCCTGTATAGAGACAAGTCGCCACGTCTTTATTGATGGTCTGTGGCTCCTCAAGTACGTTTACTATAAACTCATAAACGAGCTGAGCCGTTGCGCAAGCATTTATACTCCAGTACCGGTAATCGTCAAAATCTTCAGGTTCAAGATGGTGATCTATTAATACCTTCTTGCCTTTTGATTCCTGGACATGCTGGCCTAACCCGTTGATACGGGCCAGTGAATTAAAGTCAAGGCAAAAGATCAGATCCGCTTCAGCTACGTATTTCGCCGATTCTTCAGGCTTCTCCGTATAAATTACCACTTCTGGATTATTGGGCAACCATTGTAAGAAAACCGGATAATCTGTTGGAGAAACAACTTTTACGTGATGCCCTTTTTGAATAAGACAATTATATAAACCTAATGATGAGCCTATTGCATCCCCATCAGGTTTATGGTGGGTAGTTATTACAATTTGCTTTGGATCAGCTAATAATTCTTTAAGCGAGGTTAACTCCAGCATCATTCAGTCAAAAGAAATGCAAAGCTATTAAAAACCTTGGGGTTACAAAATGAAAAATTAATTCAAATAGACGTAATTCGCATTAAAAACTTAATTTTGCCGGCAATTAAATCAACCATGGCAACTAACAGAACTTTTACAATGATCAAACCGGATGCTGTAAGTAACGGCTTTACCGGTGCTATTTTAGATGATATTATTAAAGGCGGCTTTAAGCTGATTGCAATGAAGTACACTCATCTTACTTCAGAGACTGCGGGTGCCTTTTATGAGGTGCATAAAGAACGTCCGTTTTATGCCGACCTGGTGAAATTCATGAGTTCAGGTCCGATTGTAGCTGCAATTCTTGAGAAAGACAATGCTGTTGAAGATTTCCGTAAACTTATCGGAGCGACAGACCCGTCTAAGGCTGAACCAGGTACTATCCGCAACAAGTATGCAAAATCAATCGATGCAAATGCGGTGCATGGATCCGATTCTGACGAGAACGCTGCGATTGAAGGAAGCTTCTTCTTCTCGAACCTCGAAAGGTTTTAAAATCAGTATCTGACAACTGTCAGCATCTATTGACACTATTATTTAGCTATCCGCATGAAGCCTAAAGGCTAATTGCTGATAGCTATTTGTTATAGTCGTTTTCCTACATAAAGACAATCTCATCAAGCACTTTGGATCCCGCACGTTCATTCATCTTATCCAGAATCTGTGTGCGGATCATCAGAAGCTCGTTCTTCAAGACGGAGGACTCAACTCTTATAAATAGTTTCCTTTCGCGGATAAACAACTGACTGGTCCGGTTGGCAACTGCCTTACCCATCATTTCCGGCCATGCAGCGATCAGTGCGGTTTCGTCAAACTTACGTTTGAGCTTATAGACGCGAAGCATTTGCTCTATGGCATCCTTCAGCGATTTATCGTTTGTGCGGCGCATTATTTCACGGTCCCTTTTTCTACCTCAAAGATAGTAAGCTCAACTCCAATTGCAGCAAAAATCGAACTAATCCTTTCGCGACTGGTGTCGGTAATAAAAATCTGCCCGAAATCATCATGTGATACCATTTCCATAAGTTTCCTGGTCCTCTTGTCGTCAAGCTTGTCAAAAATATCGTCAAGCAACAGCAGCGGCTTGTAACCCTTTCTCTCCTGGAGAAAACTGTACTGGGCAAGTTTAAGGGCGATAAGGAAGGACTTCTGTTGCCCCTGTGAACCAAATTTCTTCATTGGCATCCCATTTACTGCAAACAGAAGATCATCCTTGTGAATACCTGTACTTGTACGTTCCAATATCCGGTCGCGTTCGGCAGCCTTCTTCAAAAGAACAGAGAAATCTTCGTTTAACAGAGGCGAATCATATATAAGATCTACTTCTTCTGCTCCCTCCGTAAGATGGCGGTAATGCTTATGAAATACGGGGAGGAATGTCTCCATAAAATTGCGCCGCTTTTCAAAAATACGTTTACCTGAAGTAACTAGTTGTTCATCAAAAATAGCCAGAAGCTCGGGATCGTATCTCCCCGTTTCGGCAATACTTTTCAGGAGGGCATTTCTGTTAGTGAGATTTTTATTATATGTTATTAACTCGTCAAGATAATGAATATCGGTTTGAGAGATCACGTTATCGATAAAGCGACGACGTTCTTCGCTTCCCTCTATTATGATACTCACGTCATACGGAGAGATCATTACAAGAGGAAACAGCCCAATGTGGTCTGCCAAACGCTGATACTCTTTCTTGTTGCGTCTGAACTGCTTCTTCTGGTTTCGCTTTAATGAACAGGCAACTACCTCTTCCGAGCCGTCTTTATCAAAAGTACCCTGCAGCATGAAAAAGTCAGCACCATTTCTGATTTGCTGTGAGTCTATAGGATTAAAGTAGCTTTTGCAAAGCGACAAATAATGTACTGCATCCAGCAGGTTGGTCTTGCCTGCGCCGTTATCACCTGTAAAAGCGTTAACAGCAGGGGAAAGATCAAGCCCGCCTTCTTCGTAATTCTTAAAATTTATCAGCGCTATTTTTTTAAGCCACATAAACTACCGCAAAGTTAATCCTTTCCGGGTAAAGCATGCGCTTTGACGATCAGCTTTCAATAATAAAACAGCACTCCTATAAATGTCCATGATTTCCCCTTGACAGTATTCCTTAAAAATGTATTTTTGCAGACTTCAATATAACGCAAATGGCGATTAATCAAAAAGATACTATTACTCACTCTGACAAACCAGGCAATACCAGTAAATTTGTGCAGGAGAATAAAAAAAGTCTGGCATTTATAGGTGGCGCTATAGTAGCTCTTGTACTACTTTACTTTGGATACCAGAAGTTCTATCTGGCCCCACGTGCGGAAAAAGCTTCCAACGAAATGTTTAAGGCAGAAGAATACGTTGCTATAGATTCCCTGTCAGACAGGGCAATCAAAGGCGATGGTTCTTATCCAGGATTCGAAAAAATCGCCGAGGAATATTCCAGCACCAAATCTGCAAATCTTGCAAATGCTTATCTGGGCGGTTTATATCTGCAAAAAGGTCAGTATCAAAAAGCAATTGATGCATTGGGAACTTATAGCAGTACGGGCAGTCCGGTTATCGATCCTCTTGTTTTAGGTATGCTGGGAGATGCTTATACCGAATTAAAAGATTACGATCAGGCGATCACTTATTATAAAAAAGCGGCTGATAAATCGGATAACTCTTTTACTGCTCCTCTTTTCCTTAAAAAAATGGGATTAGTTTACGAAGAGCAAAAAGATTACGAATCGGCTGCTAAGGCATATAACAAGATCAAAGAAAGCTATCCTACAAGCTACGAAGCTGCTGTGGTAGATGCTTATATTGCCAGAGCCGAAGCAAGGAAATAAAGAAGTTGTAAGTTGCGGGTTGTATGTTGTGTGACTGTTACCCACAACTTACAACTCGTTACCTGCAACCAGCAATGCACAACATACAACGCAATGGCCACTCAACTTAAGAGCCTTTCCGATTTTTCGCATACAACCATTCCTTCTGCTAGTCCCTATAGATTTGCTATTGTTACAGCTCAATGGAACGCAGACATCACAGGAGCATTATACCAGGGTGCCTATGAGCTTCTGGTTAAACAGGGTGCCTCTCCAGAAAATATCATTTCAGTAACGGTTCCCGGAAGTTTCGAGTTAACTTCGGGCGCAGACATGATACTGAATAATAAAAAGGTAGACGCCGTAATTTGCCTTGGTTGTGTCATTAAAGGCGATACCCCCCACTTTGAGTATATTTGCAGCGCAGTTGCTCACGGCATCACCAATGTTGGCCTTAAATATAATATTCCCGCAATATTTGGAGTTCTCACTACAAATAACCAGGAGCAGGCTTTGGAAAGAGCAGGGGGAAAACATGGCAATAAAGGGGAAGAAGCGGCGGCCACAGCTATTTTAATGGCTGATCTTCAACGCTCCCTCTGCTAAAAACCATTTATACTCTTAAATGGTTGTATTAGAAATTTTTAATACCTTTACTTTTCGAAACTTTATGGGTGCCTTTTTCCGTAAAAGGGAATAGTGCACAATTAGAATTTAACAATTGTTAAGATGAAGAAATTTACTGCAGGTTTACTCCTGCTGATGTTTGTAGCAATACTATTAGGGTCATGTTCCTCTAAAGTATGCCCTGCCTATAATTCTTATCCCAGGTCAAAAAGGGGCTAATCCGCCAATTCAATTACTTTTTGAACCTCTTAGGATACATTAAAAAACTGATACTATGAATTGGATACCGTTGGAAAGAATAGACCAGTTGCAGGAAATTAAGGATGCAACAGGGTATAGTATATTATTTAAGCATAGCACCCGTTGTGCTATTAGCATGATGGCAAAAAGAAAGTTTGAATCAGAATGGGCATCTCTGCCATCTGAAACGCCAGTCTATTTTTTAGACCTTCTAAACCATCGTGATATTTCAGCTGCCATTGTACAGCTATTCCAGGTTCATCACGAATCTCCTCAATTACTGTTAATCAGAGATGGCGAATGTATTTACCATACATCGCATGGAGAAGTATCAGCAGACGAGGCCTCCGCACAGATGAGGTTTTAAATCATAAGCACAATGTCAAATTCCACCGGGAGACAGCGGGTTTCCCGCAACTAAATAGCTACCTTTGTTCTATGATTGAATTGCCGGTAATTCCAGCCAGTGAAACTCAAAGAAGGCCTAACTGGTTACGGGTAAAGCTACCTGTAGGAAAAGAATATGCAAATGTAAGGGGATTAGTTGATACTCATAAGCTTCATACGATCTGTGAAAGTGGTAACTGCCCGAATATGGGAGAGTGCTGGGGTGCTGGTACTGCTACTTTTATGATCCTGGGGAATATCTGCACCCGGTCCTGTTCTTTTTGTGCCGTAGCTACGGGGAGGCCTCATGCAGTGGATCTTGACGAGCCGAACAGAGTGGCTAACTCAATCAAGCTCATGAACGTTAAACATGCCGTTATCACATCGGTTGACCGTGACGACCTTAAAGACGGCGGCTCCATCATATGGGCCGAAACGATCAAAGCGATCAGACGTGAAAGTCCCCAGACCACAATGGAAACCCTGATACCCGATTTCAGGGGTATTTGGGAAAATCTTTACCGCGTGTGCGAAGAGAGTCCTGAGGTGATATCCCACAATATTGAAACTGTTAAAAGACTTACCCGACAGGTGCGTATCCAGGCAAAATACGAAAGAAGCCTTGAGGCCCTGAAGCGCATTTCGGAGTTTGGGTTGAGAACCAAGTCGGGCATTATGCTTGGTTTAGGGGAAACAGAAGCCGACGTTATTGAAACCATGCAGGATGTTGCTGATGCTGGTGTGCATATACTTACGCTGGGGCAATATCTCCAGCCGACAAAAAACCATCACCCGGTGTTAGACTGGATCCACCCCGATCAGTTTGCAAAATATAAAGAGATAGGCCTGGATATGGGTTTCAGGTATGTAGAAAGCGGACCATTGGTACGTTCTTCCTACCATGCCGAAAAACATCTGTTTGATCAGATAAGGTAAGCGCAGTAATTCGCCGTTGACTATAAATACCTGAGAATTACTTCGGGAAGCGCTTCTATCAGGCGGGATGGAGGGACCACGTATCCTTGCACACTTTCTCCAGCGATACCGTGAAGATATACCCCCATGATTGCTGCGTCCTCGGGTGTGTACCCTTGCGCAACAAACGAAACGATCATTCCTGTCAACACATCTCCCATCCCTCCTGTTGCCATGGCAGGTGTACCGGTGGGGTTAAACAAACACCGTCCTTCAGGGGTGAAGATAATGGTATAGCGATTTTTCAGTACAATGGTACAGCCAAGGGTAACTGCCCGGTCTATTCCCGTTTCCAGTCGTTCCCACCAGCTTGTATGTTCACCAAAAAGCCTGTCGAACTCCTTGACATGAGGTGTCAGCACCGAGAACTCGGGTACGAGCTGCATTAATTCATAATTAGATGATATAAGGTTGAGCCCATCTGCATCAATCACAATCGGCTTGGCGAAGTTTTTTAAGGTATCTTTCAATACGTGCAGACTTTTGTCGCCAGTTCCCAGTCCGGGCCCTATACCTGCAGACTGATACTTACCCCACTGCAGGCTTGCCGGAAGCCGGTTTCCTTCTCTCACTACTGCCATTACTTCAGGCATAGCCGCATTTAAAGCATTAAGTCCTTCGGCCGGTATACAGGCAGAAGTTAAGCCGGCGCCGGTATACAAACAGGCTTTGGAGCACAGCAGGGCCGCTCCCATTGTTTCCGGAGCTCCGGCGACCAGCAAAGCGTGCCCATAGGAGCCTTTGTGACTAAAAGGCAACCGCGCTCTTAGCCGATCCCGGATATCATCTTCCGACAGGAGATAATATGGTCCCTCCCCGTCCTGCATAAAGGCCTCGTCAAGACCGATATCCGCAACTTCAAAATATTTAAGATATGGTGATGAATCGGGCAGAAGAAAGTTAAGCCTGGCCCGTTGAAAAGTTATGGCCAGGTCGGCCCGAAATACCGCGTCAGTCCTTCCCACAGCTCCTTCCGCTTTAAATCCGCTTGGGATGTCCACAGCTACCTTAGCTCCATCTAATGTATTCAGCCACAGTACCAAATCTTTCCATTCCCCATCAAGCGGCTTATTAAGTCCCGAACCTAACAAAGCATCAATGATAATATCCGCATTCTCCGGACCGGCATCCGCAGCCCTGTAAATCTCTTTAACTTCCAGGTCAAGAGATTTAAGTCGATCGAGATTAATATTAAAATCAAGGCTGCTCTTTTCCGAAAAACGGGCTATGATTACTTTAATTCGTTCGTATCCTTCCTTATGGAGTATCCGCGCGATCGCCAGACCGTCGCCTCCGTTGTTGCCGGTGCCACAATAGACCGAAATGGACAGCGTCCGGTCTGAGAAATCTTCCATAAACAATTCAACGAACGCACGGGAAGCATTTTCCATCAAGTCCAAAGACTGAATTGGTTTGTTAGCAATGGTGTAAGCATCTGCCTCCCTTATTTGCGATGATGTCAATAGCTTTAACATAGGCCTTTCTATTATCTGTAGAAATGCTGGTATCTCCTCTCAAATAAATCAAATCCCCCGTCGGAAAGGGATTCGATCGCATCAATGGAACTCTTGCCCTCCTTTAATTTCAGAAGCAATTTCTTAGTGAACGCAGGAGTAGACTTAGCCATAAAATAAACAATACTATATGATACATTATACATATAATCCAGCTTTGATTTACTATTCATCCAGGCCTCGTCGTCAAGTTGAAGGAATTCAGTTAGGTTCACATCTCCGCCCTGGATCTCGCGTTTAACAGCTGAAATCCTCGCTGTCTGAACAGCCACAGACACCTGTCCGTATGCCACGGCCATCGACTCAAAAAATACCGCCAGCCCTTCGTTAAACCAACGGGGTATGCCTCCTATATTATGATGCATAAAACTATGGCTCATCTCGTGGACGAGAGTTCTTATAAAGTCGTTAGTACGGTAGACAAAAATCTGTTTTAAACGTGGAGAATAAAAGCCGGTTTTGGAGACCACGTCTGATGCGGCTGCAAGACTGGCTTTTTTGTAATCCCCAAAGTTCTTATACAGGTTAATGGTGATCAGCAGACTGTCGTTTCTCCGGGTATCAAACAGGCCGTTGTAGATCTGCGACTCGTATTCTGACAGAAGCTGAATATTCTCTCTCTCCTGTTCTGTCAGTTTAAAGCCGATTTCGTTAATAAGGAGCTTCTGCGGTAGAGCTTTTTGAGCCAACAGCAGAAATAACACCGACAACAGGAGTTTAGATTTCATTATATATAAAAGGCTGAAACGACAGCCAACATCTTTAACGTTCCATTTCAAGTTTCAAAAACCTGGCAGTATGGCTCTTTTCCTCTTTGAGTAAATTCTCAGGAGTACCCGAGAAAAGTATCTGGCCACCACCGGCACCACCCTCGGGCCCCAGGTCTATTACCCAGTCGGCTACTTTTACCACATCAATATTGTGTTCTATCACCAGCACGGTGTTACCGTGGTCAACGAGACGATTGAGCACTCCAAGCAATACGTTGATATCTTCAAAATGAAGTCCTGTCGTAGGCTCATCGAGGATATAAAATGTTTTTCCTGTATCCTTCTTGGATAACTCAGTAGCAAGTTTTACACGTTGTGCCTCTCCTCCTGATAGAGTGGTTGACGACTGACCGAGCTTGATGTAGCCCAGGCCTACCTCATACAAGGTATTAATTTTCCGGTAAATAGATGGAATCGGTTCGAAGAAACTAACAGCCTCCTCTATGCTCATGTCTAAAACGTCGCTGATCGATTTTCCACGATATCTCACTTCGAGTGTTTCCCGGTTATAACGCCTTCCCTGACATTCTTCACAAGGCACTTGTACGTCGGGCAGAAAGTTCATTTCAATTACTTTCATTCCCGCGCCCTGGCATGTTTCGCACCTTCCTCCTTTTACATTAAATGAAAAACGGCCTGGTTTATAGCCCCTGATCTTAGCCTCCGGCAGCTGCACAAAAAGATTTCTTATATCAGAAAACACTCCTGTGTAAGTGGAAGGATTCGATCTGGGAGTACGGCCTATAGGGGCCTGATCTATCTCAATTACCTTATCTATATGCTCGAGGCCTTCGATCTTCTTATAAGGCAGTGGATGTTTCTTTGCCCTGAAGAAATGGTGATTAAGAATAGGATACAGTGTTTCGGCAATCAGGCTTGACTTACCACTGCCCGAGACACCGGTGATGCAAATAAATCTGCCCAGCGGAAATTCCGCGGTCACATTTCTCAGATTATTTCCGGTGGCATGCTTCAGTATCAAAGAATGCCCGTTGCCCTTCCTTCGTTCAGCAGGAACAGCAATCTCCTTTTTACCATTGAGATAGGCCGTTGTAAGAGTGCTGGCCTTTTTGATTTCCTCAGGCTTTCCCTCTGCTACCACCTCCCCTCCATGAACACCTGCTGCGGGGCCCATGTCGATCACGTGATCGGCTTCAAGGATCATATCCTTATCATGCTCCACTACAAGCACAGAGTTGCCAATATCCCGAAGGTTTTTTAAGGCAGATATAAGTCGTGCATTGTCGCGCTGATGTAAACCAATGCTCGGCTCATCCAGGATGTAAAGTACGTTAACCAGTTGCGACCCAATCTGAGTTGCAAGACGGATTCGCTGCGCTTCACCGCCCGACAAGGTCTTTGCCGTCCGGTCAAGCGTTAAATAATTCAGGCCAACATCCAACAGGAAGCCAATACGTGCCCTGATCTCTTTTAAGATCTCTTTAGCTATTATATTTTGCCTTTCATCAAGGCGACTTTCAACGTTTTCGAACCAGTCAGAGAGACTATTTATATCCATGGAGGCAAGCTCGAAAATATTCTTATCCCCCAATTTAAAGTGAAGCGACTCCTTTTTTAGCCGGGCACCATGGCAAACAGGACAAGTTTTGAGTACCCTGAAGCTCTCAAGATCCTCCATGCCGCTATCTCCACGCCGCTCTGTCTGCTCCTCCAGCATTTTAATAATGCCGTCGAAAGTGATCTGATAATTCTGAACGTTCCATTTATTATACTCCACCGGAACCGTAATAATATCATCAGATCCGTTAAGAATGATATCCAGTATTTCCCTCGGAATCTTCTCAATAGGAGCAGACAAGGAAAAATTAAATTTCTTTGCAAGGGCTTTCAGCACCTGAAACATCCAGGTTTCTCTGTATTCTCCCAGTGGCGCCAGGCCGCCCTGTATAATGCTTAGTTTAGGATTTGGGATGACAGATGCTTCCTCTATCTCAAAAATATATCCCAAACCATCACAACGTTCACAAGCACCATATGGCGAGTTGAACGAAAATGTATTGGGCTGAGGTTCGTCATACGATATCCCAGAAACAGGATCCATTAAATACCTGCTGAAGAAGAACTCATTATTCTCCTGGTCCGAAATTTTAATGATTCCTTTGGAGGTTTTTAATGCGGTTTGTATAGAGTTATATAGTCTTTTGGTATCCTTATCCGTTACCACAATACGGTCTATCACCATTTCGATGTCATGGATCTTGTACCTGTCAAGCTGCATCTTCGCCACAAGATCAACAATCTCGCCATCTACGCGTACTTTAAGATAGCCCTGTTTTCGTATCTGCTCGAAAAGCTCCCGGTAATGCCCCTTCCTTCCCTTGACTACAGGCGCCAGAACATTAATGGGCTTTCCATCAAACTGTTGAAGGATATTACGCAACATCTGATCTTCAGACATGCGCTCCATCTTCTGGCCCGTCACGTAAGAGTAGGCTTCTCCGGCACGTGCGTATAGCAGACGCATAAAGTCGTATATCTCAGTAATGGTACCTACCGTAGATCTGGGATTTTTTGATGTCGTTTTCTGTTCAATAGCGATTACCGGGCTTAACCCGGAGATCTTGTCCACATCCGGACGTTCCATGCCACCCAGGAACTGTCTTGAATAGGCGCTAAAAGTCTCCATGTAACGACGCTGGCCTTCTGCATATATAGTATCAAATGCAAGCGACGATTTACCGCTTCCGCTAAGTCCCGTAATTACAACCAGCTTATTACGAGGAAAAGAAACATCAATATTTTTTAAATTATGGACCCTGGCTCCAAAAACTTCCACTTCACTCTGTTCTCCAAGGTCGGGCGTACTTTTATCCATTAATTTACCTGTCAAAAATATCTTGTAAAGATCGGGTAATAGTAGCAAGAATCAAGCACATGAAATCAAGAATTCTAAATTATGACGTAAAGACCGGAACCGGCATAGCTGCCGGTTCCGGTAAGGTCATTCGTTCTTGTTACATAACTTCCGGCTGCTCCAGCGACATCGCTTTTAAAGCGTCGCGCTCAACACCCCGACTAAGAAAATGCTTCAGAGGTTCAGGCTTATCCTGCACCTTTTGAGCCAGAAGGTTCTTATTCCTGGCTGCGTAACCGTATTTCAACGGATTTTCGATGATCTCTTTCATTGAAACAAGCTTGTAAACGTAGGAAGCTGTTTCCCTGTTGAGCCTCATTTTAAAATAATTACGGTGTCCCTGGGCCGTCATTTGCTGTCTTAAACTATTCTCCCCAATGTTATAGGCAGCAGCGACTAATGTCCAATTGTTAAATTCTTTATACAAAGACCGTAAATACCGGCAAGCAGCGACGGTAGATTTTTTTAAATCCTGCCGCTCGTCGATAGATTTATTCACCCTGAGGCCATAGGTCCTCGCTGTTTGTGGCATGAATTGCCAGTACCCCGAAGCCCCCTTGGGTGATGTACCTCCCAGTAGTCCGCTTTCTACCAAGGGAACGTACTTAAAATCTTCAGGAATGCCATGCCTTTTCAGGATGGGTTCAATAACAGGAAACCAGCGTGCAGCAGTATGATGTAACCTGTCTGTCTGAATATGTTTAAAGCTATTAGCCTTTAAATACCTGCTCATCTTCAGAGACACCTTCTTATTGTGAAGAGGCACCTTTTCGTCGGCAAACCTGAATTCAGGTTTTGAAGATGAGACTTTCTTTTCCTGGGGAGAAGGGAAATCCACTGTTTGTGGAAACGAATTGTTGTGTGTCGCTGCGTTCCTGCTAATAAAAATCTTCGACGATATTATTAGTGCAAGGATCACAGAACACGCGATCAAATGTTTCTTAATCATGCGTTCCGTTCTTAAGTTAAACAAAAAAAGATTTCAAAGATAAACAATATATTCTTAATTTACAAGCACTTACATTTTAACCACTCATCTCCAAGGTTTTAGCTCCCTCTAAAACCAGCAATATCAGCAGCTTATTTCTCCCGTTTCCCGGGGTACTTCAGGACTTAATATTTACCTGTCTTTATCATAATTTCAGGTCTGTAGTCCTACGGCATTTTCCCATTACCTTTGAAAATAAAATAAACAGATTCAGCGTTTTAATGTTAAAATCACTATCTTTGCACCCCATTTCAAAAAGGTTATTAGCATTATCATGCCAGATAAAAACAACAGGAACAGTCGCGAGGACAAGTCCTTAAAGAACAATCGCTTCGAAGGCAATTCAAAAAATGAACGGCCGAAGAGAAGTAACAGCGGATCAAAGAAAATGTTTGACGGTGACAGAAAGCCTTACAGCGGAGATTCATCCCGAGACACAAAACCGGCATTCAGAGATAAAGACAAAGACTCAAGGCCTTTCAGAGAGCGGAGTTCAGGAACACGTCCCTTTTCCGAAGGTCGAAGGGAAAAACCTGAAGGCGGACGAAGCTTTGAAAGAGGGGCTTCAAAAGAGCGTTCTTTTGATAAACGTCCTTACAATAGCGACAAAAGTGAGGGGGGCCGTTCAAACGGAGATCGCACTTTTGATAAACGCCCATATAACAGCGACAGGAAAGAAGGTGGAAGACCGACAGGAGACCGTTCGTTTGAAAAGCGCCCATATAATAGCGACAGGAGAGAAGGTGGAAGACCTACCGGTGACCGCCCATTCGAAAAGCGCCCATATAACAGCGACAGAAAAGAAGGTGGAAGGCCTACCGGTGATCGCCCATTCGAAAAACGCCCGTATAGAGGCGACAGAAAAGAAGGAGACCGGCCATCAGGCAATCGTTCTTTTGAAAAACGACCATATGGCAACGACAAACGTGGCGAACGTGGTACATCAGGAGAACGTCCTTTTGAGAGGAAACCATTCAAACCTGAACGCAGAAGATATGAAGACGGTGTGAGCCGCAATTGGACGTCGGAAGAACACCTGGAGCAAGCTCCGGTATTGCGGTCAAGAAAGAACAGCGCACCAAAGGGCGATGAGCTTATCCGCCTGAACCGCTATATTGCGAACGCGGGTATCTGCTCCAGAAGGAAAGCCGACGAACTTATAGAAGCAGGTGTTATTTCAGTCAATGGCGAAGTAGTATCAGAGCTCGGGTATAAGATTAATCCGATGAAGGATCTGATTCGCTATAACGGAGAAACGCTGAAAAGGGAAAAGATGGTTTACGTTCTGTTAAACAAACCCAAGGATTATATCACTACCACCGATGATCCTCAGGAGCGCAGAACGGTAATGCACCTTGTAGAAAAGGCTTCAAAAGAAAGGATTTATCCCATTGGTCGCCTTGACCGCAACACCACTGGTTTGCTGTTAATGACCAATGACGGCGACCTTGCAGAAAAGCTTTCGCATCCCCGCAATAATATAACGAAGATTTATCAGGTAGAACTAAATAAAAACTTAACTCAGGGCGACCTGAATAAGATCGCCTTTGGAGTAGAACTTGAGGACGGATTAATTAAACCTGACGTTGTTAGCTATGTCCAGGGAGGAACAAAACGCGAAATAGGCATACAAATCCATAGTGGTAAAAACCGCATCGTACGCCGCATATTTGAACACCTCGGATACGAGGTTGAAAAGCTCGACAGGGTGGTTTACGCAAACCTCACTAAGAAAGATTTGCCACGGGGTAGATGGCGATATCTCGAAGAGAAGGAAGTCATCCAGCTTAAGCATCTTATAAAGTAAACGAAGAAGGCTCCGGAAATACCGGAGCCTTCTTCGTTTATGAACGGTGATCAAATAATATACTATCCCTGAATTTTTACTTATAATTCTTTAACTTCGTCATATATGAAAACCTGCAACTACTTATTTGTTATACTCTTACTGATGTCATCTGCTGCACTTATGAACCAGGTTAAAGCTCAAAAACTAAATCTTTTGGTGGGTACCTATACCGACAAGGGCACCAGTGAAGGTATATATGTTTACGACTTTGATATCAATTCAGGGAAGGCTTCCTATAAAAACGTTGCTAAAGGAATCGACAATCCTTCTTATCTCGCTATCAGCTCCGATGGGAAACTCGTTTATGCGGCAAATGAGAGTGGGGAAGGAACGGTAACAGCCTTCTCTTTCGACAGAAAAAGCGGCGCATTGAAAACACTTAACCAGCAAAAGTCTAACGGAGCAGCACCCTGCTACGTAGCAACTAATAAAAAAGGCAGCCACGTGTTTGCCGGCAATTATAGCGGAGGTAATTTTTCGGTATATCCGGTTCAGAAAGACGGGGCACTTGGAAAAGCGGTGCAGGTTATTCAGCATTCGGGCAATGGTGTCAATAAGGACAGGCAGGAAGCGCCTCACGTGCATTCGACCGTATTGTCTCCCGATGAAAAATTCGTGATGGTGAGCGATCTTGGAACCGACAAGATCAATATCTATCATTTCGATGGCAGCAATGTATCTCAACCTGTAAGTCCGGCAAATCCTCCATTCGTAAGTACAGGAGCGGGCAATGGCCCCCGTCACCTCGACTTTCATCCCAATGGTAAATATGCTTATTCCATCCAGGAGATGACCGGAAATATTACAGTCTTCGGATATAAAGACGGCAGGTTAAACAGCCTTCAAAATATATCTATGCTTGCCGACGATTTTAAAGGCAATACCGGAGCTGCAGATATTCATGTTTCTCCAGACGGCAACTTTCTTTATGCTTCCAACAGAGGCGATGCCAATGACATTGCCGTATTCTCTGTCAATAAAACTACCGGGAAGCTGGCATTAAAAGGAAGATCTTCTACCCTAGGCAAAGGGCCCAGAAACTTTGTCATCGACCCCTCAGGAAGTTACCTGCTTGTTGGAAATCAGAATAGTGACCTCATTATTATTTTTAAACGCAATAAGGAAAGCGGACTTCTAACGGATACAGGAGAACGAATAAAAGTAGGATCTCCTGTTTGCCTGAAGTTTGTTGAATAAGCCGACGTCTGCGATTGCTGCAGTCTAATAGCTCGCCGCCAGATGTTTACTGTTGTTGCTTTCTAATATCTCGCGATAAAAAGACTCGTACTGGGGTAAAATCAGGCTCAGATCAAATTCTTTAGCACGAGCAAGCGCGCTTTCTTTAAAAGCATTGAGCCGCTCGTTATCCTCAAGGATATAAATAGCATTTTTCGACATTTCCTCCACATCCCCAATATCGCTCAGAAACCCGGTGACACCCTGAACGTTCAATTCGGGCAGGCCACCGGCATTAGAAGAGATAACCGGAACTTTACATGCCATAGCCTCCAAAGCTGCCAGGCCAAAGCTTTCAGATTCCGAGGGCATAAGAAAAAGATCGGCAACAGAAAGAATTTCTTCCACAGCATCCTGCTTTCCAAGAAAACGCACACTATCACATATTCCCAGTTCCCGGCATAACTGCTCACAGTTTACCCGATCCGGCCCGTCGCCAACCATTAAAAGTTTAGAGGGGATCTTTTCAAGTACTTTCTTAAAGATCCTCATGACATCTGCCGCCCTCTTTACTTTTCGGAAATTAGACGTATGTACCAATATGCGTTCGTCCATCGGAGCAATTGCTTTCTTGAAATGGTCCTTCCGCTTATGGCTGAATCTTTCCAGATCAATAAAATTGGGAATTACCTTAATATCTTTTTCAATCTCAAAATGACTGTAAGTTGCTTCACGCAAATGTTCAGAAACAGCAGTCACGCCGTCGGACTGGTTAATGGAAAACGTAACCACAGGTTTGAAGGTAACATCCTTCCCTACCAGGGTAATGTCAGTTCCATGAAGAGTTGTAACTACCGGAATATGTATTCCATAGGTTGCCAGGATCTGCTTCGCCATAAAAGCGGCAGAGGCATGCGGAATAGCATAATGTACGTGCAAAAGTTCCAAACCTTCGAAACGAACTACATCGACCAGCTTGCTTGCCAGTACCAGCTCGTATGGCGGGTAATCGAAGAGCGGGTATTGAGAAACTGAAACTTCATGATAATAAAGGTTCTCAGAAAAGAAATCAAGTCTCGCAGGCTGACTGTAAGTGATAAAATGCACCTGATGTCCATTGTCCGCAAGCGCTTTACCAAGCTCCGTTGCCACGACACCGCTCCCACCGAAAGTGGGATAACATACTATTCCGATCTTCATTGCACAAAATAAAAAGAAAAAGATGAACAGATTGTTTGCTCTCCGTAAATTCTTCTAACAGGCACGCTATCTGTTACTGCTGACACGCGTATTTTGAATGGCTTCATATATAATATCCTGAATTCGAGGCCTTATCCTCAGACTGCTTAATTTGTTTGCAGGCTGATCGTTTAAACGATTAGACAGAAATATATATATCAGGTTATATCTCGGATCTACCCACACACACGTCCCCGTAAAACCGGTATGCCCATATGTTTCAGGTGATGCGAGCTCGGAGGGGTACCTGTTGGTACGGTCGGGATCCCATCGGTCAAAACCGAGCCCTCTTCTGCTTGTATTGGATTGCCGGGACGTGAACATACTAATGGTTGATGATTGAAAATACTGCTGTCCTCCATAGGTACCGCCATTAAGCATCATCTGAAACAGGATAGCCAGGTCGTTAGCAGAGGAAAAAACACCGGCATGGCCTGCTACCCCTCCCGCTAAAGCGGCCCCCTGATCATGTACATAACCCTGCAACAACGTTTTCCTGAAATAAGTATCGTTTTCGGTGGGAACTATGCGGCTTGTATCAAAACGCATCCTCGGGTTAAAGCCCGCTGTCTGCATTCCAAGAGGCTTATAAAACTGCTGAAACACATATTCATTCAGTTTTTCTGATGTCTGCCCCTCCACTATTTCCTTCATGAAGTACATACTGAGGTCGCTGTACTCATACTTACCCCTTTGCCGCAGGCCTGTACTGAGCATCCTCGGCAGCATAATGTCTTCGTAAAATCCCTTACGTATATAATAGTTGTCAGCTACCTTAACAGGAAACAACGCAGATGAATCCCTGCTAAAGTCATCCGGTTTAATACTATTATGAAAAGGAATGTAAGGAACAAGACCTGCTTCGTGGAGCATGAGCTCACGCACAGTAAGATTATTCTTATTAGTACCCCTTGCAAGGGGAATATAAGCCCCAATATTAGTATCAAGTCGCAGCTTCTGCTGTTCATACAACCGCATAGCCGCCATGGTCGTTGCTGCAATTTTGGTTACAGAAGCCAAATCGAATATATCCGTGAGCTTAGTGGTAAAGGGACCTCCATAAGTATGGTGTCCGTAAGCTTTATCAAATATTACTTTCCCATCCTTTACCACCGTTACTACAGCGCCCGGAGTCGCGTGTTTGTTGATTGCTTCCTTTACAACATCATCAATGCGGGTTAATGCCGTACTGTTGATCCCAGCGTCCTCAGGAACCGAATACTTAAGGCGCGTAGCCACGGTGCTGAAACCGTCACCCCTTTTATGTTTTTGGGAAACATCAACCGCCAGCTTCGCTGAAGCAGCTGTGCCGCCGAAAATAAGCTGAGCGGTAAAACTTGAAGCAACGGGAGAACTTTGTGCCGACCAGATAATAGGGCACTCAATACTATCAAGCACAGCTAAGTGCGTTGGATTTCCAAACAATACCAGGATCACCTGTTTGCTCTTTTCCAGATCCCTTATAAACGTCCTGCTTTTGATATCGTTCAGTACGGCGCCCGGAGTCTGAATAATTACTGTATTAAAAAGTTTAAGGTCAAAACTGAGTCTATCAAGATCTGGCGATTCACTCGAGTATCCTAACGATGAAAAACGTGAAATATCCGTATACTTATTCAGAACGCTATCGAATTCGGTGGCATAAGGATACCCCATATTCACGCTTGCAATCTTATTATCAGCTAAATTTAAAAGAGGGACGACCCCTTTACTGTTATTGAGCAGCACAGTAGATTTCTCTGCATTCTTCATTTGCTCCAGCCATTCGTAGCCCGGCTGGCTGCACGAAAAACCAAAAGAGGTAAGGGCCATAAGCATAATCAGAAAAAAAGGCAGAGCAGAGGAGAGATGAGTTTTGTTAAATTTCATATGCACGATATTCCCGGTAAGAATAACGAATTTAAAAAGAACTAATTATTATAAAATGAAAAAAGCCCGGATGATCCGGGCCTGGTTAGTTTGAGTGTTGTTGTTCCCATCTTTGTTACAGTACCGTTACAGGCCAGATCTTTCGGCAAAAGCCGCCTGGCTCGAATTTATACTATATCAGTTGGTTAAATTTGTATTAGTTGTTGATTAAGAGTTTGTAAACATGAAAGTCAGCATAAAAAACGAATTATGCAACTATATTTAAAAAAAACGGCTAAAAAGATTTCCAAATAGCTGTCTTTTAGAGACTACCAGCTATCAGACACATCAGCAAGGATGTAGTTTACAGGAAGTTGTAATTTGATAACGACAGGAAAAAAACTTTATTGTGTAAGATAAATTTTAATACACCCAATGTCATACTTTACCGATATCTGAGAGCCGATAGCTTTTTATTCCTATTTTTGTGCATTAACTATGTCTGATATTATACAGCTTTTACCTGATTCGGTTGCCAACCAGATAGCAGCTGGCGAAGTAGTCCAACGACCGGCATCGGCAGTGAAGGAACTTATAGAGAACTCGGTAGACGCCGGGGCAGGTAAAATACAACTGATCGTCAAAGACGCAGGAAAATCTCTTATTCAAATTATTGACGATGGCTGTGGCATGAGCGTTACGGATGCCCGCATGTGTTTTGAACGCCACGCTACATCCAAGATCCGTAAGGCCGAAGATCTGTTTGCTATCCGGACGATGGGATTCCGTGGTGAAGCTATGGCCTCTATCGCTGCCATTGCGCAGGTAGAGCTCAAAAGCCGTCGTCATGAGGATGAGCTTGGAACATTAATATGTATCGAAGGGTCTGAAGTTATTAAACAGGAACCTGTTTTATGTCCCGCAGGTACCAGTATCAGCATCAAAAACTTGTTTTACAATACGCCTGCCCGACGAAACTTCCTGAAAGCAAATCCGGTCGAGCTTCGGCATATGATCGATGAATTTCAGCGGGTAGCATTGGCACATTCTGATATTCATTTCACATTTCATCACGAGGGTAACGAGCTTTTCCACCTGCCAAAAGCCAGTTTAAAGCAGAGGATCGTGCATCTCTTAGGCAGTTCCTACAATCAGAAGCTGGTGCCACTTGAGGAAGACACGAGCATCATCAAACTAAAAGGGTTTATAGGAAAACCCGAGTTTGCAAGGAAAACACGGGGTGAACAATTCTTTTTTGTTAACAACCGCTTCGTAAAAGACCCTTACCTCAACCATGCAGTATTAACAGCTTACGACGAATTGCTTCCCGACGACAGCTATCCATTGTATGTCCTTTTTATAGATATTGATCCTTCCAAAATCGACATCAATGTCCACCCGACTAAAACGGAGATTAAGTATCAGGATGAAAAGGCAATATATGCCATTATACGATCGGCTGTAAAACGCTCGCTCGGTCAGTACAACATCACCCCAACTCTCGACTTTAACCAGGAAACCGGCTTTAGTCAGATGATCTCCCATAAGGCGCCTGAGGATATTGTTCCACCTCAGATTAGTTTTAATCCCGACTTTAACCCTTTTCAGTCAGAACGAAAATCAGAGAGGTCGTCGTCGTATGCCAGCAGTTTCGGTGAAAGTCCCAGGGATGTGACTAAAAACTGGGGGTCTCTTTATGAAATCGTAGATACCGTAAAGCATGAACAACAAAAAATAGACCTTGGTATTACACCCGAAGAACAGGAAATAATTAATAAATCAGACCGGCAGTTTTTTCAGCTTCATACCCGGTTCATTATCTCGCCCATAAAAACCGGGTTCATGCTCATAGACCAGCAGGCAGCACATGAACGCATCCTTTACGAACGTTTCCTGCAGCAACTCGAAACACATCAGGGTGCAAGCCAGCAAAGTTTATTTCCTCAAACTGTTAATCTTAACCCGGTTGATTTCGAACTGGTCAAAGAACTTCTTCCGGATATTCAGGCTTTAGGGTTTCTGGTCAGAGAATTTGGGAAAAACACGTTCGTAGTAGAAGGCATCCCTGCAGATATCAGCTCGAACGTTAGCGAAGTAGAAATGCTCGAACATCTGATTGAAGGATTTAAAAACAACTTCACCCTTTTAAAATTAGATAAAAGGGATAATTTAGCACGCACTTTGGCCAGAAATGCTGCCTTGAAAACTGGAACACGTTTATCGCAGGAAGAAATGAACAACCTGATCGATCAGCTGTTTGCCTGTGAAACACCCAATATATCACTACTTGGAAAACCGGTGATCATTAAATACTCACTTGAGGAGCTAATACAAAAATTTGAAAAATAACACCGCATCGGCGGAAACATACACACATGAATAATTACAGACCCTCCCCTTTTGCCAATATATCACCTGTTGTAAAGAACCTGCTTATTATTAACGGGATCTTCTTTCTTGCGACAATGCTATTTAAAAGCAATCCATCGATTCCTATTGTTCAATATCTTGCAGTTTACTACTTCGACTCACCCTTCTTTAGGGTGTGGCAGCTGGTTACCTACATGTTTATGCATGGGGGCTTCGCCCATATTATGTTTAATATGTTTGCGTTATACAGCTTTGGGTCCGTCCTTGAATATATGATCGGCTCAAAACGATTTCTTAACTTTTACCTGATTACCGGATTGGGAGCACTGGCTTTACAGTATTTCGTTCAGGCAATTGAATTGTATAATATTACAGGAAGTATTACCAGCAATGGTAGTTTCATGATCGATACCATCACGGGAGGATTCTCTTACAACACACAGCTTCTCACAGAGAGTCAGGCTGCTACCATTGCAAACATCTATCTTACGCCAATGGTAGGTGCTTCAGGGGCGATCTTCGGTGTGCTTGCTGCTTTCGGACTGCTGTTCCCGAATGCTGAACTTATGGTATTTTTAATTCCTGTTCCTGTTAAAGCGAAATACTTAATTCCCGTTTATATCGTAATAGAATTATTCCTTGGTGTTGCTCAGTTCTCAGGCGACTCAGTTGCCCACTTTGCTCATCTCGGAGGCGCTTTGTTTGGTTTTATTTTAATCAAAATTTGGAAGATACGTCGCCCTGGAGGATTTATATGAAAAGATCAGTAAGCAACGAATTATGGTACAAGATGGTTCAATCAGGCAGCAAGCTGAACCTCTTCATCGGCATTAACGCTATCGTATTTGTAATAATCGGACTTCTTACAGTGGTGGAATTCCTTTTTACGCGGGAGACGCCATTAGCAAACTGGATAACCCTGTATATTTCAGTCCCCCCTTATCTCCCAGCACTCCTTTACAAGTTCTGGACGCCCTTTACGTACATGTTTGCGCACCGCGAATTATTCCACTTTTTCTTTAATATGCTGTGGCTGTACTGGCTTGGCCGCATCTTTGAAGATTTTCTGAACAGCAGGCAGTTTACTTTTACATATTTAGCAGGCGGCCTTTCAGGCGCTTTTTTGTTCATACTTTTCTATAATATTTTTCCGGCATTTAAAGACACGCTTGAGTTTTCTCCGCCACTCATAGGCGCATCTGCCAGCGTAATGGCTATTGTTGTGGCAACTGCGACTTTACTTCCTGATTATGCTCTTCGCCTGTTATTTTTCGGGGACGTCAAATTGAAATACCTCGCCATCGTTTATGTTATACTGGATATCCTCGGAGTAGCAGGAATGAACGCAGGTGGCAGTATCGCCCATCTTGGAGGAGCTCTGCTGGGCTTCGTGTTCATAAAACAACTTCAGGCAGGCCATGACTGGAGCAAGATCTTTTTACGCAAAAAAAGACTTAAGGTAATCAGAAATAATAAGACGCCAGCCAGCACTAATGCGGTGCCCGATCAGGAAGTAATAGACAACATCCTCGATAAAATTTCGAAATCGGGCTACGAAAGCCTTACAAAAAAGGAAAAAGAACAACTTTTTAAAGCCAGTAATAAAGGATGAGGAAAAAAAGAAGGAAAAAGAAGGGTATAGGCTTTATAAGCAAGACAGCTCTGGCATTAAATGTGCTCTTTGCTCTGCTCCTGCTGCTAAGCTATCTCGCTTCTTTTGTAAATCCTTCCTCGTTCTGGCCTGCAGCATTTATTGGTCTCGCCTATCCCTTTTTACTATTAATAAATACTCTTTTTTTAATCTACTGGCTTTTCAGGAAGCCGGTGCTTATGCTCGTGCCGGCCCTCTCAATTCTTATCGGGTGGAAGTTCCTGTTCAGCACTGTCGGGTTTCGCGAATCAACGGCAATAGAAGTGCCTAAGTCATCAGAAGACATCATCCGCATTAT
Source organism: Arcticibacter tournemirensis (assembly GCF_006716645.1). Classification (NCBI taxonomy): domain Bacteria; kingdom Pseudomonadati; phylum Bacteroidota; class Sphingobacteriia; order Sphingobacteriales; family Sphingobacteriaceae; genus Arcticibacter; species Arcticibacter tournemirensis. The sequence continues at coordinate 130,288 of NZ_VFPL01000002.1, forward strand.
GACCTGGAATGTACACGGCTTCAAACCATTTAATCCGGGCAACGACAGGGCAGTTAAGGATCAGATGCTTGATATCATCAGAAAAGAGCAGCCCGACATTCTTTGTATCCAGGAGTATTATTCAAAGCGCCGGGGAGAAAACAATATAAAAAAAGCATTAATCGAAATCTTAAATTCGAAACACTATTATATCCACGAAGATTTTGGCAATCAGTGGGAAGTTCAGGGCATGGTATTTTTCTCCAAGCTACCTATAACCGATAGCGGGGCGATAGCATTTCCCAATACCATTCGTGGGAATGAAGCGATCTTTGCAGACTTTGTTTTTAACAAGAAAAAGTTCAGGGTATACAATATCCATCTTCAGTCTATACGGTTTCAGCCTGAAGACTATGAATATATCAAGAACGTAAAAGAAATAAACACCAACGTTGAATCTTCAAAACGTATAGGCGGCCGTCTTAAAAGAGCCTTTATCAAACGCAGCGAACAGGCTTTGCTGATCAGGGATCATATTACGAAAACCTGCAAGTCTCCTTATATTATTGCCGGTGATTTTAATGATACTCCAACATCGTATGCTGTGAATACTTTATCAAAAGGAATGTACAACAGCTTCAGAAAAAAAGGCAGCGGGTTTGGAATAACGTATAACGGCGATTTTCCAAACTTCCAGATTGATTACATCCTTGCATCGAAAGACTTTACGATCAAGAGCTATCTGGCGGTTCAGAAAAAGCTGTCCGACCATTACCCGGTCATCAGCGATCTCGAGTTCAATTGAGAACTTACAAAACACGACCTGCTGAAAACTGACAAGTAATTATTAAGTTTGCGACATGGATAACAACCTCGTTGTTTATAACACCTTGACAAGAAAAAAAGAGCTTTTCGAGCCCTTGAATCCGCCCTTTGTTGGAATGTATGTTTGCGGACCTACCGTTTACAGCGACGTACACTTAGGTAACTGCCGTACTTTCGTATCATTCGACCTGATCTATCGATATCTGCTACATTCAGGATATAACGTTAGATATGTTCGCAATATTACTGATGCCGGTCACCTCGAAGGCGATAGGGACGAAGGCGACGACAAGTTTTCGAAGAAGGCTCGTCTTGAGCAACTCGAACCCATGGAGATTGTCCAAAGGTACACCATAGGTTTTCATGATGTGATGCAGCTCTTTAACACCTTGCCTCCAGGCATAGAACCAACTGCTACCGGACATATTGCCGAGCAGATCGAGATGGTTAAGGAGATCATAAAAAATGGATATGCTTATGAAAGCAATGGCACGGTTTATTTCGATGTTGAGAAATACAGTAAGGAGTATAATTATACAGCCCTCACAAACCGCAATATAGAAGAACTGCTTGCAAACACCCGCGATCTGGGTGGGCAGGGCGACAAAAAAGGCAGGCTCGATTTTGCCTTGTGGATAAAAGCCAAACCCGAGCATATTATGCGCTGGCCTTCTCCCTGGGGCTGGGGATTCCCTGGCTGGCATATCGAATGTTCAGCGATGAGCAGTAAATACCTTGGCGAAACATTCGATATTCATGGCGGCGGAATGGATCTGGCGGCGACGCACCATACAAATGAAATTGCTCAGTCGCAAGCCTGTCACCATACACATCCCGCCCGGTACTGGCTGCATACCAATATGCTCACAGTGAACGGCACACGCATGTCAAAGTCCGCAGGAAACGGGTTCCTACCCGGAGAATTGTTCACAGGCAACCATCCTCTGCTTACCCGGGGTTATTCGCCGATGACTGTGCGTTTCTTTATGCTTCAGGCTCACTATCGCAGTACCCTGGATTTCTCGAACGAAGCGCTGGAAGCTTCCGAAAAGGGCTTCAGACGTCTGATGAATGCCATAGGCCTGCTTGATAAGCTAAAAGCTTCTGAAAAGTCGGATGTCGACATCCGGGCGCTTAAACAAAGGTGCTACGATGCGATGAACGATGATTTCAACAGTCCGGTAGCCATTGCAGAATTATTCGAAGCGGCCAGAATGATCAATAGCATCAATGACGGTAAAGCCTCTATATCTGCTGATGATCTTGAAGCGCTAAAGTCGCTGATGAACGATTTCATCTTCAACATCCTTGGATTACGGGAAGAATCTTCCCCTACAGACGATCTAGGACAGTTGGTTGAATTCATCATCAATCTCCGCCTTGAAGCTCGCGCAAACAAGGATTACGCAACGTCTGACAGGATAAGAAACGGACTGCAGGAACTGGGTATCCAGCTGAAAGACAGTAAGGATGGCACCACCTGGAGCAGAATATAGGATAAAAAACATTTTCTTTACTTTTATCGTTATTGCTGGGAATTATCCGTTAGCAGTATTATCGGCTGACCACTGATTTTATGCTGGGACAATTATTGAATATCCCGCTTTTAATCAGTGTATATTACATACATTATAAAGAACATTAATGAGATTATCTTTCAGCTTTTTATTCTTGCTTTTACTAACTGCAAATGTCTTTTCTCAGAATACCGCTGACAAAGTGAGCCAGCTCCTGGCTGCCGAAAATTATTTTAACGCCCTGGTAAAAGAAAAAGGGTTAAAAAAAGCTTTCCTTTCCGTGTCCGACAATAGTACCGTCGCATTCAGGCCCAATCCTGTGCCGGCCCAGAAATTTTATAAAGATCAGCCTGACAGCATTGGCTTTCTGAGCCTTGACCCGGTATATGCCAAGATCTCCAAGAGTGGCGACTGGGGCTTTACCGCCGGACCCTATATATTTAAACAAAGAGAAAGCGACACACAAGCGTTTTACGGCACCTATGTTTCCGTATGGAAAAAGAACAGTAAAAATGTATGGAAACTGGCGATGGACGCCGGAGTATCCCATAAAAAGCCTTCAGCAGAGCTCAAGAGGCTATATATCAACCCCCGAAACGAAATTTTTCTTCATCAGCGCTCCAACACACGACTTCAGCAACGTGAAGATATTGTATTTAGCTCGGATAAGCTGCTTGCAACCATTACAAAAGCAGATAACAAGATTGCACAGAATGAGTTCCTGACTGATAACAGCTGGCTGCTATTTCCGGGCAACGAACCTGTAGTTGGTAAAAAAGCAATAATGGAGTTCTGGAAAACGAAAGGATATAAGGCCATCACAGAACCGGTAAAGGCCGACCGTTCCTATAGCGGCGAAATTGCCTACACGTACGGCAATGCAACCATTCTTGCCAAGAAATACAATTACATCCGGATATGGGAAGTCCAGCCAGGGTATAAATGGAATGTCATCATGGAAGTCTTTACTGAAGCTGAGTAAGGTAAAAGCAGAAAGGTGAAAGCGAAAAGCTGAGATCTGTTACAAAAGTCTTTTTATCATCTGCTCAACCGATATCCCTTCTGCTTCGGCTTTATAGTTTCTCACTATACGATGCCTGAGAATGGGTTCTGCCACAGCCTGAACATCTTCTATGTCGGGAGAGTATTTTCCCGATATCGCTGCATGACATTTAGCGCCCAGCACCAGATATTGTGAAGCTCGCGGCCCTGCTCCCCAACTGAGATACTTGTTTACTTCTTCGGTAGCCAGTGTAGTACCCGGGCGGGTTCTGGCAGCTAAAGAGACGGCATACTCAAGAACATGGTCGGTTACCGGCACGTTGCGTATCAGTCGTTGAAAATATTCAATCTCTTCGGCGTTCAGGATCTTTCGAAGTTCCACCTGCTTGTTGGCAGTCGTGTTTTTTACCACCCTCAGTTCTTCTTCAAAAGAAGGGTAAGATAACAACACATTAAACATGAAGCGGTCCAGCTGAGCTTCCGGAAGGGGATAGGTTCCCTCCTGCTCAATAGGGTTTTGAGTAGCCAGTACAAAAAAAGGCCGGGGCAGCGGATAGGTTGTACCTCCAACGGTTACAATCTTTTCCTGCATAGCTTCCAATAGAGCGGCTTGCGTCTTAGGGGGAGTGCGGTTAATCTCGTCGGCCAGAATGATATTAGAGAATACCGGCCCCTTAAGAAACTTAAATACACGTTCTTCGCCGAGAATTTCAGAACCCAGAATGTCCGAAGGCATCAGGTCGGGAGTAAACTGCACCCTGTTGTAACTCAGATCCAGTACCCGCGCCAGTGTGTTTACCAGAAGTGTTTTTGCAAGTCCCGGCACGCCTACTAAAAGACAATGCCCATTGCTGAATATCGAGATAAGTACAGATTTAACAACATCCTCCTGCCCTATAATGACATTGCCAATCTCCTTCCTTATCTCATTGTATGAAGCACTTAATGCATCAATTCCTTCAATGTCCGAGCTGTATGTCATCCGTAACTTAATCTTCTATTTAGATACCCACATACTCAGGTCTGAGCAGGACTGATACTCGGGATCTATTTTAATATAAGTGGATTCCCGGCGTTTTTCAAACCATTCGCTCACTGTCCGCCCAACTTTATCATCAAAAGCGATTTCCTTGATCTTGGGAAAGTCTTTATCAAGGCTTGCTTTGTGTGGCTCTGTTTTAGACTTCAGATATACAAAACGATAGCCCTTTTTGCCATCTCTCGCTGTAAAAGGGAAAGGCTTCGAATACTTGCCTACCTTCATCGTATCAATAGCAAAAAATATTGTTGGATCTAATTTATCCGTTGGAATATATGTAGTACGCGATTGAACGTTCTCCGCGTTCATAATCATTCCACCGTTATACTTCGTATCATTGTTGTCGGAGTAGAGTGATGCGGCGGTTGAAAACGGAATTTTCTTGGCTGCTACGCTTTGATAAATACTGTCAATATGTAACCTTGCCCGTTCAAGGCTTGCTGCTGTAGGTTCTATTTTAATTAATATGTGGCGGGCTCTAACCTGTTCTCCTCTGCGCTCTAACACCTGAAGGAAATGGAAGCCAAAATCAGATTCAAACACCTGCGATAATTCATTCGCCTTAAGTTTGAAAGCCAGGGCAGAAAATTCCTTCACCATAGCTGTCCTGTCAAAAAAGCCCAGATCGCCACCCTCGGCAGCAGAACCAGGATCTTCAGAATATAAACGCGCCAGTGTCGCAAAATCTTCACCAGCCTTCACCCGCGCACGCAAGGCTTCAGCTTTATTCTTAAACGATTCCTTCTCAGCTTTGGTAAGCTTCGGATAAGCAACTACCTCTCCTACTTCCACCTCCGCATTATATTCCGGAAGGCTGTCTTTTGGAATTGACTCAAAATAGCGTTTAACCTCCAGCGGGGTGATACCCACATTTTCCGTAATCTTGCTGTGCATCTTGTTTGCCACCAGCTGCTCCCTTACATCCGGGCGTATTTCATCTTTGTACTGAATAACAGAACGATTCAGAAACTGTTCAAGACGCTCCTGCCCGCCTGCTCTTTGTACAAAAACACGCATTCTGCGGTCTACTTCATTTGTCACTTCATCGTCTGTCACCGTCACAGAGTCAATTACAGCCTGCTGAGTTAAAAGCTTCTGCGTAAGCATCTGCTGTAATACCTGGCATTTCACTTCCGGGTTCTGAGGATTTCCCTGTAAAATATAGTTCGAATATTCTCTTTCAATATCAGACTGAAGAATGATATTATCTCCCACAACCGCAACAATTTTATTAATAGTGGTACTCTGAGCAAAAAGAACATTAACAGAAGCAAGTAATACAATAATTATCCCTGAGATTTTTTTCATTATGTTTTTAGTACGTTATAGCATGACAGGCGGTATTATTGCCTGTATATACACGGTATTTATTTCTGTATTATTTATTTACAATTTAAACTTCGCGAAAATACTGATATAATCTCTTATTTCACCATAAGAAATAACCCCATTTTCCCGGCCTAAAGGTAATTTTAAATTCTCATCACCTTAATAAGGTAACACCGATTTAACTATTTTTAACAGAAACAGATTATTATTTTTGCTGCATGACAGAACTGAAAACATCTCACCCTCTCGCTCTTCACTTCCTGATGACTGAAGACATTTTCAGTGTGGATGAATTACAGGATGCTGCCCCTGTCGTTACCGCGCCTTCCACCGAAAAAGAGGAGGAGCCCATGCCTGTGTTTGATTACCAAGGCGAAAACAACCGGTACATGCTGCTATTGCACGATAACTCTAATCAGAAACTTATGCCTTCGGGCGAGCTGGACACGCTCACCACCATTCTGCTCGCTAAGAAAATGGAGATCAAAGATGTTGCGATCGTAAATATTGCACAGTACCCTTCCGTTACATGGCGTCAGCTAAAAGAATACTTTGCATGCAATAGCCTGGTTTTACTCGGAGTTACTCCCGATCGGTTACAACTGAATGAAATACCCCAAAACGCCGTTACATCATTTGAAGGAATGAACGTACTGTTTACCGATAGCTTTGCAGAAATGCTCAACAACAATAACAGGAAGAGGGCTTTCTGGAACGAAATGAAAAAGTTATAACCCGGTGGTGCATTCCTCATCACCCTCACCTTTCTGAACACCTTTTAACACGCTAACAACGGACAGTAATGAGAACACTGATATTTGCGACAAACAACAAGCATAAACTTGAAGAAGTTCAGGCATTAACAGGCAACAGATTTAAGCTTAAAACACTGGAAGAAATCGGATGCTTTGACGACATTCCCGAAACCGGACATACTTTCCGGGAAAATGCGTCTCAAAAAAGCCATTATCTCGCTGCTAATTTTAAAGTGGATTGTTTTGCTGATGATTCAGGACTTGAGGTCGACGCACTGAACGGGGACCCTGGGGTTTACTCCGCCCGGTATTCGGGAACAAGAGATTCTGAAAAGAATCTTCAGTTGGTACTCGAAAAGATGAAAGGCAAAGAAGACAGAAAAGCCCGGTTCCGTTGCGTAATTTCGTTAATAATAAACGGGAAAGAATACTTTTTCGAGGGTACTGTTGAAGGTACAATTGCCCATGAAAAGTCAGGCATTGATGGTTTTGGCTACGACCCTATCTTCACACCCGAGGGATATTCAAAAACCTTTGCTGAGATGGATCCGGACGAAAAAAATGCTATAAGTCACCGGGGGCAGGCAGTAAACGCACTGATCAGTTTTCTAAACAAGATATAATGCCATGTATCTGCCTATTTCCTGACTACCGAGTCCTGTTTCCTGTTCGTACTATCCGATCCTTCAATTTTATTTAACGGGAGGGCAGCGGGTGCTTTTACTTCCGGCTTTGTCACTTTAACTTCACCCTTCTTTCCTGCCGGATTATTTGTCTTCGCGGGCACATTTGTTACTTTCTTCTTCGGCACGCCCGTCGATTTTGATGAAGCTTTTTTTCGCCGTAATGCCGGTATGATCTCCTCTTTAGACTTTGGCCGGTCCTTGGGTTTCCATATAAAACCATCCAGTATTTCGATATCCTTCGGCATCTTCTCTATCGGATAAAACTTCCCTTCAGGCTTCCGGACAAACATTACCTGTTTCAGTTTATTATCTCCAAAGGTAAGCCTCATGCGACTGCTCAACGACCTGTTCATTCCTGTATAGGCGCTGTCCTCTATCGAATAATAAACGCTCTCGGCATTCCCGTCCACGAACATGCTTTCTAATTTATTATCTTTAAAAACACCAGTAATAACCTTACCCTTTACCTGGTTGAACTTGGTAGAATCGCCCTCGGCACTAACCACAAAACCATTATGCTGCAGGAGCATATTATCCAGCTTCCTGTTCTTCATCTGCATATAAATGGTGTCGGCAGTTAGTTGAGATCCTTGCGTCCATATTATCGGATTCTTATAACAACGAATGATCGAGTCGGCATAACTATAGAATGCAGAATCTGAGCGCGACTGCAAATCCGATTTGAAGATCTTCACATTATGGAAGGCATAGATAGCCCTTGTTTTAGCCGTATCTGCGGGGCTGATTACTTTTTTATCAACCGAGTCCTTATGCAAGCTTGTTTTTTTAGATGTATCTGCTTTTGATTGCTGAATATTTACCTTCTTAGCGATAGTGTCGGGCGCATGCAATGCAGAATCCGTGTGAACCGAAAGAGAATCAGGTTTCACAGGGAGCTTCGCTTTCATAGTTAGCGTGTCCGTCCTGGTGGAGTCACTCTCCGGGATCGAAGGTTGCTTCTCCTTTTTCCTGAACAACCCTCTTCGCTTCTGCGGCTTTGTATCCCTTGTCGCGGGAGGATTTACTTTTGCTGCAGGCGGAGGTGTATCGCTTTGTTTCGGAACAACGATCCCCTCGCCTTCCACAACCGGATCCACCGCTATTTCGGCATCCGACTTCAACTCTTCCTTTGTTGCAGGTACAAATTCCTTCATTGGAATCAGCTTCGTAATAAGAGTATCCGCGGCCATCCATATTGAATCTACTTTTGCAGAATCCTGTTCTGTTTCAATAATTACATACGCATTCTTTGTTACCAGAGCGCTTTCATCCTTTTTCCGGTATATGCCCTGATCGCCTTTTAACGTGACCTTTTGCACCGTATCGAGGAATGTTATATTATTGATTGCCTTACCGAAACCTGCTTTTCCATCATAATATAAACTATCGCCCTTTAATGATTTACTACCCTCTGTGTAAAGATTCTTCTTCCCAAACCAGGCCTGATCGGTAAGCGTATTGTAACTGCCATTTTCTGTATACAGCTTCGACTGTTTATTCTGACCCTTGCCCTGGATATTCGTCGGTCCGAAAAACCAGGCGATCTTCGAAGTACTGTTATACTTCAATGTGTCCGTCTTAATCAGAGCATCGGGAGTGTTGACTACCACATCGTACCTGAAATAAGCATCTCTCGAACTGGCAAAATAGTAACCGTTCTTGCTGGTCAATACGTTCTGCCCATTGTCAATCTTTCCTCCTCCGATGTACGTCCCGATGCGGGTACCCATATTATACGTAAGATGATTCGTTGTTAGAACAGCATCATTATCAACCATCCTCACGTTATTGGTTAAAATCGCAACCCGCGAGTTACCATCGTAATTTAAAACGTCGGAATATATCACCGTCCCGTCGGGCTGGGTAATAACAACGTGGCCGAAGGCATCAAAGGCATTACCTGCCTGATTATAATCAGCGCTGTCGGCCGCTAATGTAGAACCCTCATGAGCAAATACAGGCCTTATAAAACGGGCTGTATTCGTTCCAACGCCTTTCAGCTTTTCCGAACTGGTAAGTTGTATCTGACTTCGCCTCTGGGCAGCAACCTGTAAAGCAGTTAGTAATAAGAATAAAAGAAAAACGATTTTTCTCACCGTGCAAAAGTAGATAAAATTCTTCGATGCGAACATGTTATCACAGGATCAGGCACTCGAATGATAATTATCATATCAAAATTTCATATTGCCGATTTCCGGCTGTAAATATATAATTTTGGAAAATGTTACCCATTGCCCGCTTCCTGGAGTTCACCCAAAGAAATAAGCTTTTCCTGAAACCGGAAAAAGTGCTTCTGGCAGTAAGCGGAGGCCGTGACTCTGTGTTAATGGCACATTTGTTTAACGAAGCTAAACTAAACTTTGGTATAGCACACTGCAATTTTGGTTTGCGCGGAAAAGAGTCTGACGACGATGAAACTTTCGTTAGAGAGCTCGCATCAGCGTTTAATGTACCCTTCATCACTGTTCGTTTTGCAACGGCTGCCTTCGCAGAGGAAAATCGCATTTCCATTCAGATGGCAGCACGCGAGCTTCGCTATAACTGGTTCGAAGAAATGCGCATACAATATGGGTATCAGTATATCGCAGTTGCACACCACCAAAGTGATGCCACAGAAACAATACTTCTTAATCTCGTTCGCGGAACGGGTATTTCAGGACTGCATGGCATCCGGCCAAAGCGTATAAATATTATCCGCCCATTGTTGTTCCTCTCTTCCGAGGAAATAAAGGAGCATGTAAGTTCCAATAATATTCAATTCAGGGAAGACAGTTCAAACTCTTCAGTGAAGTATGCCCGCAATAAAATCAGGCTGAATGTAATTCCTCATCTCCGGGAGCTGAATCCCGGTCTCGACGAAACTTTTGCGTCTAACAGCCGTCGCTTTGAAGATATAGAAGAATTCCTGAATATACATGCCGGCTCTCTGAGACGTACGTTGTTCGAAGCTGGCAAGCAAGGAGAAACGTATATTCCAATTGGTAAACTTAAGGCCCTTACTCCTCTTAAACTATTGCTTTTTGAACTTTTTAAGCCATATAACTTTGAAGAACCCGTGCTTGATGACCTTGTTCAAGCCTGGGACGGGCAGTCGGGAAAGAAGTTTGAGTCGCCGACACATACGCTGCTTCTCGATCGTCAGCAACTGATCTTAAAGAGTAACGAAAGGCCGGAAACACACGAGGTTCTGATAGAGGAGCATGAAAACGCCATTCAATGGAAACACCTTTATTTCAAAAGCAGATATGAAACGACGCATGGTTTGACTATTCCTACCCGGCATGATATCGCTTTTTTTGACGCAGATCTGTTACAATTCCCCCTCAAGTTGCGTCTATGGAAAAAGGGGGACTTCTTTTATCCATTCGGAATGAAGGGCAAAAAGAAAGTTAGTGATCTTTTTACCAGTTTAAAGCTTTCGCTTTTCTCTAAAGAAAATGTGCCGGTGCTTGAAAACGGAAACGGAGATATTCTCTGGATCGTGGGGTTCCGTACAGACGACCGGTATAAAATTACCCCTCCTACAAATAGAGTTTTTATTTTAGAAAATCTTAATACACATGAGCAGCAAGGCCACGTTTACCGAGAAACAATACCTCGGAAGAGACTATAACAGAATAAGTATCAGGCTTGTGATGATCTTATTCTGCTTCACCGCTTATTATATAAACTATGAGCGTGAACGAAACGGCGATCTGTTTCTCGTTGTGGGCTGCTCAATCCTGATCGTTTCTGTGATTATGCTTTTTATGGTTCACTACCGTACTACCGTTAAAAATCAGAGTGTGATCCTCGATGGACTGTGGACTACCAGGCTTGTCAAGATTGACTTAAATAGCATTGTTAAAGTAGAGAGAACTAAATATAGCTCTTACATTATCAACAATCCTGTTTACAACCTTCATACAAAAGGGAAGATCCGCTTTTACGCAGGAGGCAAAGAAGCCATCAGCCTAACCGACAGAGACGGTCTGGAATATATTATTGGCACACAATGTCCCGCCGAGCTGGAACAAGCGATCAGAAAGGAAATGGGCGCTTAAGCGCCGTTACATTTTTAGTCCTATCTGTCGTAAGCGTTCATCGAGGTATTCCCCTGCGGTCATATCGGAATATGCCTTAGGATGGTTTTCATCTACACAAATATCCAGACAGGTAAGATCCATACTTACTTTAGGATGAAGAAAAAATGGCACCGAATACCGCGAAGTCCTCATTAATTCAACGGGAGGATTTACTACGCGATGAGTAGTGGACTTCAATTTATTATTGGTTAAACGCTGCAGCATATCTCCTACATTCACTACAATATCCTGCGCCTGCGCCTTTACCGGGTACCAGTCGCCCTGTCGCGTTAGCACCTCCAAACCATCCGCACTGGCTCCAATCAGCAGTGTAATCAGGTTAATATCCTCGTGCGCCCCGGCGCGTACTGCATCAGGTGGCAGGGAGGCAGGATCTTCTATGGGGAAATAATGAATTGCCCTCAGAATAGAGTTACCGTTATGTACTTTATCCTCAAAATAATCCTCCTCCAGGCCAAGAAATACCGATATTGATTTCAACAGGTGCCTTCCTGCATTCTCAAGCTGCTGATAAACTTCGAGCGTTACTTCATTAAACCGGGGAAGCTCCTCAACCACAATATTGTCAGGATATAGCTCTTTTATGAGATCACCATCCAGAACTGTTTGCCCCCTTTGCCAAAACTCCTTCAAATCGGCAACTTTTGAATCTTTTGCTTTCTCCCGGCCCTTCGAAGTGTAACCACGCTGTCCGGCGAGCTCAGGTTTTTCATACTTCCGTTTTAAGTCATCAGGCAATGCGAAGAACTTCTTAACCTCTGAATATAGTTCATCCATTAAAGCCTGCGATAAGCCATGATTGGCGATAGTCACAAAGCCTGTTTCGGTGAAAGCCTTGCCTATGTCCGCCGAAAACCGCTGCTTCTGCTCTGGGGTACCGTTTACATAATCATTCAGATCTAAACGGGGAATATTAATTTCACTCATAAATGTATTTTAACCTAAAGATACGCGAAGAAAGACCAAGTTGAAAGCAGAAAGGGTAAAAGTGGAAAGGAAGCTAATAACTGACGCCACCGCAGTCAAAAGCTAAAAAAATTTCGGCAAGAGGCCTGAATTCATTACTTTTGATAAAACTATTAACTCTATAGAGAATGCAAGGTTTCAGAACTGAGCTGGAAAACCCGCTCGTACAGAAGGATATTATAGAACTTGAGAGAAAGATCAGACTTTTCAGAGAAGGTAAAATACATGAAGAAAAGTTCCGTAGTCTGAGACTTGCACGTGGTGTTTACGGACAAAGGCAACCTGGCGTACAGATGGTCAGGATAAAACTTCCTTATGGCAGACTAACTATACAACAGCTGTACAGAATTGCTGATGTATCCGATGAATTTGCTACAGGAAACCTTCATATTACCACACGTCAGGATATTCAGATTCACTTTGTAAGCCTTGAAAGGACTCCAGAATTGTGGGCGGAGCTTGAAAAAGACTCTGTAACAATCAGGGAAGCCTGTGGAAATACCGTCAGGAACGTAACAGGCTCGCCAATGGCTGGTGTAGATCCTAATGAGCCATTTGATGTTACGCCTTACGCTCATGCTTTTTTCGAATATTTTTTAAGGAACCCGATTTGCCAGGACATGGGCCGCAAATTTAAAATTGCATTCTCTTCTTCCGAATCGGATACCGCCTATGCATTTATGCATGATCTTGGTTTCGTGCCAAAAGTAAAATACGAAAACGGAGAGGAAATACGCGGGTTTAAAGTTATGCTGGGTGGAGGTTTAGGCTCCCAGCCGCATATTGCTGAAGAAGTAACAGATTTCATGCATGAGGATCTTCTCATTCCGTTTGCCGAATCCGTAATCCGTGTATTCGACCGCTATGGCGAGCGTGCAAAGAGAAATAAAGCGCGCTTGAAATATCTGATACAGGACATAGGAAAAGAAGCTTTCCTCGAACTTGCCGAGAAAGAAAGACTTGCTCTTAAAAACAAAGTATATAAAATTAACCGGCCGTCAGATGAGCTTACGCTGCCTGTCACTGTGTTTCCTGCCCCGGAAATTAAAGACCCATTGAAATTTGAGCAATGGCTTCGCACCAACATCTTCCCTCAGAAGCAGGAAGGGTATGTTTCTGTAGGAATTAAAGTTCAGAACGGTGATATTAAGACTCCGGTAGCACGCAAGTTTGCAGAGATCGTCCATGAAGCTGCTGCCGATGATATACGACTTACAAATACGCAGGGTATTCTGCTTCGCTTTGTTAAAGAAGAAAACCTCCCTTACTTATTTGAAAAACTGAACGCACTTGGCCTGGCTACTCCCGGCTTCGAAAGCCTTGCTGATATCACTTCCTGCCCGGGTACAGATACCTGTAACCTCGGAATTTCTAATAGCACCGGGATTACCAGAGAATTAGAAAGAGTGATCGCCGAAGAATATCCCGAAATGATTTACAACAGGGACATTACTATCAAGATCAGCGGATGTATAAATGCCTGCGGACAGCATGCTATGTCGGCCATTGGATTCCATGGATCGAGCATGAAAATAGGAAAGCTTGTCGCTCCTGCCCTGCAGGTGCTTCTGGGTGGTGGACCAACTGGCGACGGACATGGCGTAGCATCCGAGAAAATCATAAAGGTACCTAGCAAACGGGGTCCCCAGGTGCTGCGAGCTCTTTTAGAGGATTATTTAAGCAACGCCACAGAAGGAGAGCTGTTTAATCAGTATTATAACAGGCAGGGGAAAATCTACTTTTACGACCTTTTACATCCTCTTGCCAGTGCAGAAAATGTTACGCCCGAGGATTTTATCGACTGGGAACACACTGAGCCTTACAAGCCAGCAATCGGCATTGGCGAATGTGCGAGTGTAATGATTGATCTTGTAGCCACCCTTCTTTATGAAGCAGAAGAAAGGATTCAATGGAGCGCAGAGGCTTTTGAAACGGGCGAGTATGCAGATTCTATCTATCATGCATATACCGGATTTATTAACTCTGCCAAGGCCTTACTGGTTTCTGAAGGAATAAAGACCAATACTCAGGCTGGAATTGTAAGAGATTTTGACCTGCATTTTATAGATACAGGAAAATTCGCACTCACCTCTGGTTTTCATGACCTGGTATACCAGCTGAATCAGCAGGAACCAACACGGGAATTCGCGGAATACTATTTGCAGCAGTCACAGTTATTCAATCAGCAGCTTACTGAATACAGGGCGATGCAACTGTCGGAAGGCTAATCCGATTGTTTAGTCTGGTCATTATTGCGATATTCGTATTGAGATAAAAGCGATTGGAGGAAATCAGAATGAGCAAAATGGAGCAACCGGAAAAACCTTCGGCGCAGGCCGAAGGCAAAACAAATTCGCTGGCCCCGGAGCAAATGACGGCACCTGCAGCGAAACAACCGGAATCGCGTAGCTTCAACCCCTTGTTTCCGGTTTTCCTGAAGCTTGAGAATTTAGATCTTCTGCTCGTTGGAGGAGGATACGTTGCGCTAGAGAAACTGTCGGCTCTGCTGGCAAACAGTCCACAGGCCAGGATCAGACTCGTGGCAACAGAAATAAGCAGAGATGTTAAGGATATCGTTATAAAACACGGCATCCCTTATGAGGAGAGGGCTTTCCGGCCTGGAGACCTGGAGGGGATCGACCTGGTCATTATAGCGATCAACGACAAGGCTGCGAGTACAGCGATCCATGCCTGCTGTAAAGAAAAGAGGATTTTAACGAACGTGGCCGACAAGCCCCAATATTGCGACTTTTACCTGAGCTCTATTGTACAAAAGGGGAACCTCAAAATTGCTATCTCTACAAACGGCAAATCCCCCACCATTGCCAAAAGAGTGAAGGAAGTGCTGAACGATACGTTTCCGGATGAAATAGAGAATGTATTGGATAATATGGAAAAGATCCGCAATACCCTTAAAGGCGATTTTTCAGACAAAGTACGACAGCTTAATCATATCACCCGCGTTCTGGCTCCCGAAAAAAAACGTTATAGGAAACCTTTACTTTCGATACTGCTATATGCCGGAGCTGCTGTCTTCTTTATGTTTGCCGGTTATTTCATTCTTTCTTACATACTAAAATAGATTATAAATTGCCGGGATGCTTTATGATTGCATCTTACAGAAAACACTATATTTGTTCAATTATTTAATTTGCTTTGCTCACAAAAAAAACAAAATATGCTGTAAAAGCACTGATGGCTCTGGCACGAAATAAAGAGAATAAGCCGATGCTTATTTCAGAGATCGCCGCCAGGGAGCAGTTGCCTAAAAAGTTCCTGGAGGCAATCCTGCTGGAACTGAAACGAAACGGCTTTCTGGGTAGTAAGAAAGGCGCCGGCGGCGGGTATTACCTGATGAAAAAAGCAGAAGAGATTAAACTTGCTGCTATTATACGGGTGATAGACGGTCCCATTGCCTTACTTCCCTGTGTAAGCCTTAACTTCTATGAACGCTGCGAAGAGTGCACCAGCGAGCTTTACTGCGGTATAAGAGACGTCATGAAAGATGTCCGCGATGCGACCCTGAAAATCCTTACCGAAACAAGTCTTGCAGACATGATCGCACGGGAAGACTCCATAAAGGAAAAGTTATCAGAAGGAGAAACCCAGCAGTTTTTGAATTAACGGGTATTCCTGCAATCACCTCGTATAGAGATAACCGGTATGGCAGGAGCCAAAGCTAACCTTCCTTATACGATTTTTCCGCCTGCTTTATCATTTCTGATTTCACAAACGAAACATTCTCTTTCAATTTATTGTTAATCATATAACCCTAATTGAAACCATAGTATTTTCTATAGAAAGACAAAGGTTGGGTGATGAGGGTTAAGCAAGCGGTCGGGTATCTTCTGATACCTGGCCGTTTTTATAAAGCGAAAGAGTACTACCTTTTTCCACCGAAAAGTCGCCTCAGCGTCAGCAGGAGAATAAAGATACCACAGGCAATAGTGCCGGCCCAGGCGATATAGTCGCCATGTTTAACATAGAACGTAATATCGTCGTTTAGGTTTATATCTTCTTTCAAGGCAGTTGCTTCCCACCACTTACTCTTTTTGGTGATATCACCACGTTGGTTTATAAAGCAGGAGATTCCTGTGTTTGCCGATCGCGCTACCCATCTGCGCGTTTCTATCGCTCTCAGTTTTGCATAATCCATATGCTGATCTTTTCCCGAGGTATTCCCCCACCAGCCGTCGTTTGTCACAATAGCGATAAATTGCGCCCCCTGTACTACATATTTAGCAACATATTCTCCCCAGATAGATTCATAGCAAATAACGGGAGCGACTCCCATCCCGCTCTGGGTATAAAAAACAGAAGGCTTATCCTGCTTGCCAAAGCCTCCTGACGAACCGCCGAAAGCAGCAAAAACAGGTTTAAGAAATGAAAGCGCCGTGGCAAAAGGCATTTGTTCTACTCCTGGTACCAGTTTCGACTTATGATAGAACTGGACCTTTGACGAGTTCTCAATATTCACTGCTGTATTAAATATATCAGAATACTTCCCCATGCGTTCTTCAAACCTCGCCGTAGGAGTCTTAGCCATATCGTACAATAGGTAGCTTTCAATACCCGTCAGCACGTTCCCGTTCTTATACTTACTCAAAAAGTTCTGTACAGTGAGAAAGTTAACATTTCCTCTTATTTCATCTTCCTCAATAGGTTGGGGTATAGAAGTTTCCGGCCAGATAAAATATTCCGTATTGGGCTGACCGAGTGAGTCGGAGAGTCGAATAAGCTGCTGCACCTGCACATCAGCAGGAATAGCCCCCCATTTCATATACGGGTCAACGTTGGGCTGTACCACTACGATATTAGCCGGATTAGTCTTCTCCTGATATTTAGTATAAATAACCAGCGAAATGGTAATTGGAAGAATAACCCAGGCGGCGAGTACCAGGCTGAGCCTTTTCTTCATCGCATATCCGGTAGCAGTATTCTCCTTTTGAGAGGCTAGTTCAAAAGCCAGTATATTGGCAATAAGCACCCATAACGTTCCTCCGTAAACACCGGTGTATTCATACCATTGGATCAAACTATGTGCTTCAGCAAAGCCATTGCCCAGCGTCATCCAGGGAAAAGCAAGATCCCAGCTTTGATGCAGGTATTCATACCCGATCCAGAAACTGATCAAACCTGCATAGCTAACCACCTTGGAGAAGCTCCTTCGCAAACGATAATATAACCAGAATGCGAGGGTCATCAACACAGCGGCAAGGCCAAAGGGGATCAGTGAGATCAGTGCCGCAACCCAGGCTGGATTAACCGCATCCAGCGAGTTGAACACCCAGTAGATACAGGAAGTATTCCAAACAAAGAAAGTTGCGCCTGCCAGCCAGAAGATCTTCTTCCCTTTCTTCTTAGAATCCGACCGGATAATATCTTCTGCCGCAGTTAACAAGGGCACAAAAGCGATCAGTAGCAATGGCGCCGTAAAACGCATCGGAGGCCAGGCCAACCACAATAGAAAGGCGCTGACAAAACCAAGGAGATAATTTCTTTTCACGTTATAACTGAGATAAGATATCTGCTTTTTTTGCCTCGTACTCGTCCGACGAAATCAATTGCTTCTCGAACAAAGTCTTTAGTTTTTTCAACTTTAGTGTCACCTCATCTTCCGGGTCATTTAATGAAGCGGATACCGGAGGTAGCGGTTCAGACACTATTGGAGGGGCAGAAATCGCAGGTGGCACCGGCACAGAATCAGGAACGATCTGGCTCTTTGGCGGTTCGGATGCTGCCTGTTTTATTTCCTTCTCCTGCTGCTCCTGATGCAGTTGTTCTTTTACCTTCTCAAGCTGTCTGTTCGAAAACTGATATAGTTTCCGCGCCTGCACTTTAGGAATATAGTCGACCGTAAAGTTCTCGCCCTTCATGGGCACCACCGTAAATTTGGCTCCAAAGAATTCTTCCTTAAAAGACACCTCCTTCACATCCCTCCACGAGAAGATCTCAAAGTTGGTAGTCAGGCCCAGATTGCCCGGGATACAGAAAACAATACGTTTGTCTGTCACTATTACAGAGTCGGGAATAAGATTCATGGCTGGCTTTTTCTGAACGGCCAGGTATAACATCTGTTCGCCGGGAGTGAGCATGTCATTCAATTTCCCTAAAACCTTCTCTGCTGTTTTGGGATCCTGCTCATCAGTTAAATATTGTTCAAAGCTCATTTCGTTTTTATATAAGTTTTAAGTTCTGCCTTTTCCGCCAACGCAAATTACAAATTCTCCCTTTAATGTATGGGTCTCGAAATAGTTTTTAATTTCAGGAAGAGTACCCCGAACGGTTTCCTCAAACACCTTGGTAAGCTCCCGCGACACAGATGCCTGTCGCTCCTCGCCCAGAACAGCTGCCAGCTCTTCGAGCGACTTCAGAAGGCGGTGGGGTGATTCGTAAAAGATCATTGTCCGGTCTTCCTCCGCCAGCTCCTTCAAACGCGTTTGCCGTCCTTTCTTGACCGGCAGAAACCCCTCGAAAGTAAACCTGTCGGTCGGAAGTCCCGAATTAACCAACGCGGGTACAAAAGCTGTGGGGCCGGGCAGGCATTCAACCTGAATTTCATTTTTCAGCGCCTCCCTCACCAGAAAAAAACCAGGATCAGATACCGCAGGCGTCCCGGCATCAGAGATGAGGGCCACCATTTTCCCCTCCTTAAGGAAGCGTACAATCTCGCTGCTCGCCTTGTGCTCGTTATGCTGATGATGCGCGAATACTTTCTTTTCTATCCCGAAATGTTTAAGTAGCGGTGCACTTGTACGGGTATCTTCCGCCAGGATCACATCAGCTTCCTTCAATATCCTTACTGCTCTGAAGGTCATATCTTCGAGATTGCCTATGGGAGTGGGAACCAGGTATAGTTTACTCATTTCTTCATTGGTTGCAAGTTGCGGGTTGTGAGTTGCAGGATTAGCAAAAGCATTCTTTAATCATTTTACTTTCAACTTTCAACTCTTAACTTAAAACTCATCTGTTATCTTTGTCCAAAAATTACAACAATGCTGCAAGTTAGTTATATCCGCGAAAACAGGGAAAATGTTTTGGAACGATTGTCTGTTAAAAATTTTAAACAGCCTGAGCTGGTAGATGAGATCATCGCTTTAGATGAAGAACGCCGCCAGACACAGTCGCAGCTTGACTCCACTTCAGCAGATGCAAATTCCATTGCGCGGCAGATCGGCGATCTGATGCGGCAGGGTCAGAAAGAGCAAGCCGAAGCCCTTAAAGCTCAAAGCCCGCTCCTGAAAGAGAAAATAAAGGTTCTGGGCGAAAAGCTGACCTCTCTTGAAGAAGAGATGCAAAACAAGATTGTGCTGCTGCCTAACCTTCCGCACAGGTCGGTCCCTCTGGGATCAACACCGGAAGAAAATGAAGTAGCCTTCGAATATGGAGAAAAACCATCCTTGCCAACCAACGCCCTGCCTCATTGGGAGCTTGCGATTAAATATGATATTATCGATTTTGAACTGGGGAATAAGATCACAGGTGCGGGCTTTCCCGTTTATAAAGGCAAAGGAGCAAAGCTGCAAAGAGCGCTGATTAACTTTTTCCTCGACAATGCTGAGGAAGCAGGATACCGAGAAATGCAGCCACCTATTGTAGTAAACGAGGCTTCAGGATTCGGTACCGGCCAGTTACCGGATAAAGAGGGACAGATGTATCACGTAGGTATTGACAATCTTTATCTCATCCCGACTGCCGAAGTGCCTATTACTAACCTTTACCGCGACGTCATCTTAAGAGAAGAAGATCTGCCGGTAAAAAATTGTGCCTACACCCCTTGCTTCCGTCGCGAAGCTGGTTCATATGGTGCACATGTGCGGGGATTAAACCGGCTGCATCAGTTTGATAAAGTGGAAATAGTTCAGGTTGCGCATCCCGATAAGTCATACGGGATTCTCGAAGATATGAGTGCCCACGTTCAGTCGCTGCTAAAAAAGCTTGAACTTCCTTACCGGGTATTACGTCTTTGCGGGGGAGACATGAGCTTTACATCCGCTCTTACTTACGACATGGAAGTATGGTGCGCTGCACAGGCCCGCTGGCTTGAAGTTTCGTCTGTATCTAACTTCGAGACCTTCCAGAGCAACAGGCTGAAATTACGTTTCAGGGGAAAAGAGGGCAAACCTCAGTTAGCTCACACCCTCAATGGAAGTGCGCTTGCATTGCCAAGGATCGTAGCCTCCTTACTGGAAAACAATCAGACAGAGAAGGGAATCCGTATTCCGGAAGCCCTCATTCCATATACTAAGTTTGAATGGATTGATTAATACAGTATACCGCAGTAATGATAGATCGCTATCATTTACTGCGGATCTGTAGAAGTTTTCCGTTTCCCCCGTCGGTTATTGCATATAAGGATCCATCCGGCCCCTGGAGGACATCGCGGATGCGGTTTTTCATATCTTCCAGCAGACGTTCCTCTCCTACCACTTTATTATCCTTAATTACCAACCTTACAATATGCATACCGCTTAAAGCTCCAATGAACAGATTGTTTTTCCATTCGGGAAACATGTTTCCGCTATAAAACACTGCCCCGCTGGGCGAAACTACGGGATCCCAGTAATAAACAGGTTGTTCCATCCCCTCTTTCTGAGTAATGGCCTTGCCGATGCGTTCCCCGCTATACTCTAGCCCGTAAGTGATCTCAGGCCATCCGTAATCTTTGCCTGCCTGAATACGATTGACTTCATCTCCTCCACGCGGACCAAATTCTATTTCCCACAGGTCGCCTGTCTCAGGATGAGTAGCCAGACCCTGAACATTACGGTGTCCGTATGAATAGATTTCAGGTAATGCACCATCCTTGTTCATGAAAGGGTTTCCTGCCACAGGCTTCCCGTCTTTAGTAAGGTGCAGCACCTTTCCCAGCGCCGAATTGAGCTGTTGAGCCTGAGGACGGGATACGATATCAGAACGTTCGCCGGTGCTCATAAACAAATTACCCTGTTTATCCCATTCAAGCCGCGACCCATAGTGCAGCGAACTGTTAAAAGCAGGTTTCGCCTGATAGATCACTGCCGCGCCTTCAATACGCTGTTCATCCGCCGAAAGCTTCCCCTTGCCAAGAGCCGTCAGCGTTCCCGGCGGTACATTTTGCGAAAAGCTCCAGTATACAAGACGATTCTGCGAGAAGTCCGGATCAATGGCGACGTCAAGCAATCCACCCTGTCCGCTGTCATTCACAGGAGGAAGTCCGGTGATTGGAGCACTAAGCTGCCCCGATGTGCTTACAATGCGCATGGTACCACCTTTCTCGGTGATCAGGATCCGTCCATCAGGCAGGTTCACCATTCCCCATGGATTTCTAAGTCCCTCTGCCACGACCTTCACGTCCAGGCCGGCTTTGGTACGAACGCCTGCAATACGTGTCTGTCCCTCAAAAGCAGGTTTGTAGGTAGTATTGGGCTTTTTAGTCTCGACAGGACTCAATGTGCTATCCTGATGCTCATCGGGAGTCGAAGCGTGGTCTGGACTGTTTGACTGGCAAGCAACAAAAATCACAGTTGCTACCGATAAAAGAGCTATTGTTCTCATGGCGTTGATCGGGCTATTTTTGATATAATAAAATTAAGGCCATTATAGTTTTACTGTTTGGTAGTTTTGTGAGCTCGGTGACGGAGGCCGCCGTACATGCTCCCGGCTGGCTTCGGCGCAGGTATGGGATTTCTTCTACAGTTCTTCTAAAAAAACCAATACCCAGACCGAAGCCAAGTCATAGCCAGCCAGAAGGTGAGTAGTTGCCACTACGAACATGGTCAGGAAAAGGTCCCCAATTTTTCAACAATATTGCCAGTGTATAGCTTTTTTAGGAATCGACACACACCTGATAAGATACATCAGCTCATAACACCAAGTCCTTTTTATTTGCAATTTTTAAAGCAATAGCTAACTTTACCAGCGCTAAGCAACACAAAATTCGGGGTGTAGCGCAGCCCGGTAGCGCGCGTCGTTCGGGACGACGAGGCCGCAGGTTCGAATCCTGCCACCCCGACATCAAGGACCCTCAAAGGGGTTCAAAACCCTCTAAATTGTATGATTTAGAGGGTTTTTTTGCGATAATTGAAAAATTATACCCCAAACAAACCCAAACAATTATCAACTTCTCAATGCCCTATTTCGCACCCTGTTTTTAATCTGTACAATTGTTCGATGCGTTTTGCCGGCGATCGGTTTGGTCGCCCTTAAAGGTTTTAAAAATTTAATCTGCCCGGTAAGACTTTGAATGAGCTGAGGCGGGCAGTGACAAAAAGTGTGGAAAGGAACAAATCGTATGAAAACAACCAATTCGTTCAGCATCCTTTTTTTTCTTAAAAAGGATAAGGGAAGTAAAGGCTTTGCGCCTTTATATGTTCGGATTACCGTTAACAAGAACTTTGTTGATATCTCCCTGAAGCGGCGTATTAAGGAAACTTCATGGAACAGCAAGCTTCAGAAAGTGAACGGCTCGGAGAAGGAAGCCAAAGAAGTGCAGGAAAAGATCCGTCGGATGCGAACGGAGATCAATGCCGCGTATGACGAGCTCCGTTTCTGCAAGGAAGTGGTGAGCGCGGAAGCTATAAAGGCAAAGATGGAGGGGATGGGAGAAGAAGAGCAGATCACCCTACTGTTTCTAATGACCTATCATAATACCGAAATCAAAAAGCTGCTGGAGCCAGGTACCATGAAGAACTATTACAGTACCGAGCGCTATATCAAAGAGTTCCTCCTCAAACGGAAGAAGAAGACCGACATCTATCTATCGCAGCTGGACTACAAGTTCATCATCGACTTTGAGATTTACCTGCGCCAGCGAGAGCCGGACAAAGGTAAGCGCCCTTGTACCAATAACACCGTGATGAAGCACATGGAGAGGCTTCGCAAGATGATTAACATTGCCTTGAAGAATGACTGGCTGGCTAAAGACCCGTTTCTGCGCTTCGAAAGGCGCATGATCCACCGCGACCGGCGTTGCCTGGAGCTGGAAGAACTGGAGGCGATCAAGGCACTGACTTTTGATATAAGAGGGCAGGAGATTGTGCGCGACACCTTTGTCTTTAGCTGTTATACCGGTCTCGCGTTCGCTGACGTCAGCCAGCTCAGTGAGGAGCACCTGGTAACCGATATAGAAGGTGAGAAATGGATTGAAATGGTCAGGAAGAAAACAGCCAATTTTTCCGGAAGGAAGTTCTATGTACTGCTATTGCCTGAAGCGATCGAACTGATTAACAAGTATCGCAACGATCCGATGGCTTCCTATACGGGCACCGTATTTCCCTTGTTTTCCAATCAGGCCACCAACCGCTATCTGAAGACCATCAGTAAAAAGGCAGAGTTAGGCTTTGATTTAACGTTCCATGTTGCCCGTCACACCTTTGCTACTACGGTCACCCTGGAGAACGGGGTACCTATCGAAAGTGTATCTAAAATGCTCGGCCATACGAGTATTCGAACTACGCAGATTTATTCCAAAGTGAAGAAAAAGAAGGTCAGCTCAGACATGAAAATACTAAGAGACCGGTTGAAGCAAGCATGATCGCTTGTGAAGGAGCAAGTTTGTGTTTTTGCTATACAAAAACTGTTCGGCTCGAGGCCGAACGAAAACTTGCCTTTCGCGCCCGTTGGTTGCAAAAGAAAATCATCAGATAGAAAGTACGCGATGGAAGAAGCAAAGAAAAAGGGAGAAAAGGCGAGCCGTCCTAAAGGCGGCAGACCGCCCAAAAAAATCAAGCGAAGCCATATCTGTATGATCAGGCTAACCGATCTGGAACAGTTTAGCATTGCTACTAAAGCTAAGAATGCCGGGATCACAATAAGCGACTTTTTTCGAAAGTCAGCACAGAAGGCAAGAGTTGTTTCAAGGCTGACCCCGGAAGAAGCAGGCTATATGCGAGTTCTGGCGGGTATGGCAAACAACCTTAATCAACTAACGCACCTGGCGCACAGGAGCGGCTTGTTATCCGTGCAGCGGAATTGCCGGATCTTAATAGGAGAGATAGACAACACGCTTAAAAAATTGAATAGCGATGATAGGGAAGGTGATCATAGGTAAAAGCTTTGCGGGATGTATCGTCTATAATTTGGAAAGGGCGGAAGCGGACCTTTTAGAGGCGTACGGCGTGCGCGAAACGAGTATTAAAGACATGATCCATGATTTTAATATGCAACGCAAGCTCAATCCCAATTTGGGCCAGGCAGTCGGCCATATCGTCCTGAGTTGGAGTGCCGAAGACAAAAGTAAGCTGAGCCCGGTAATTATGGTTGAGCGTGCGAGAGAGTATATGGAAAAGATGAAAATCAAGGATACGCAGTATGTGATCGTTCAGCACACAGACAGGGCACACCCTCATCTGCACCTTATTTATAATCGCGTCGCAAATAATGGAAGAACGATTACAGATCGCTATCAGAAAGTAAAAAACGCGAAAGTATGTAAGGAGATCACGTTGCGGTATGGCTATCACTTGTCAGAAGGTAAAGCAGCAGTAAACAGGCATCGGCTTAGGGGTGCTGACCAGGTGAAGTATGAAATGAATGACACTATTCAAGCCGCCGTTCGTCTCGCCAGGAGCTTTCAGCATCTGGAGACGATGCTCCGGCAGCAAGGGATACAGGTTCATTATAAGCACTTGGGTGGAAGCGATACCGTACAGGGGATCAGTTTTAGTAAGGGGGCTATCAGACTGAAGGGTTCAGAGATCGACCGGAGTCTGAGCTATGGAAAGATTCGTCTGCAGATTGATAGCAATATGCGCAGCTTGCCTAAAGAGCAGTGGTCAGTGGGTAAAGGGGAGAGGCCAGTATCCGATATAAGGTTCAATACTACGAGGGATATGTTAATTGATAATAGTCCCTCTTTGGTCCCGGAACTATTAAGGTCAGAGCAAACGCAGAATAGCGAAATCTTGCCCGCGTGGCAAAAGCGTAAACGTAAACGAAAGAAAGGATGGCGGATATGAACAATACGGAGGAAAAGTTGGAAAATATAGAAGATGTACTGCAACAGTTAGTGATATCAATAAATAGGTTTTCGCAGCAGGAAGTAAAGCGGCAGGGAGAGATGAGGATCCCGGATTATACTGAGCGACTGGATCAAATATATAAGGAATTGTCTGAGTTAAAGCAAGGGAATCCACAGACTGAACTCCATCAGCTGGTTGAACAGCTGAAAAAGCTAAAGTCAGAACCGCGTACTGTTAAGCAGCATCGCTTACTGTTGTTCCCCGAAACAAACCAGGGGCAGTATTATAAAATCGTCTTCGGCAGGCTCCTGCCGTGGGGATTGCTGTTCGTGGCGACCACTTATTGCTTTTCGCTTGGGCAAAAGGCGCTCGATGTATGGAAGATCAAAGATTACAACGACCGGGCTGACCAATATGTAAAGGCGTGGCTTTATCTCGATGAACACGCGGAGAACAAGGTGATTAAAAAGCGGATGGCTGAGGCCTGGCAAAAAGCAAACCGATAACTGAAGAGCCTCGAGATCGGTATTAATATTTTGAAGTTCTCTTTTTGAGAACTTTTATTTAAATTTGTATAAAGATGAGGGTTCATCTGATAAAAAAGAATACGTTAGAGCGTTTTGCGCAACTTCATCCCAGGAGCAGGACTTCACTGAACGACTGGATTGAAAAGCTAAAGTTCGCCGACTGGGAAGAGCCAGGCGATATGAAATACACTTATAATACCGCTGACCTTTTAGGTAAAGGCAGCAGCAGAGTAGTTTTTGATATTGGTGGTAACAACTACAGGATGATTTGCAAATACGTATTCGGTGCAAGGCAGGCTCACCTCTTTGTATGCTGGATGGGTACGCATGCGGAATATGATAAGATTTGTAAACAGGGAGAACAGTACACCGTTAATCTTTATTAAACATGGAAGCGACAACTTTAAAATATACGGTTATAAAGGATAAGAGCCAGTACGATCAATACTGCAGGCAATTGGAGGAGCTGCTGGAGGGTGAGCAGAATGAAGCGGTACAGGATGAAATTGATCTGCTGACGTTGCTAATAGAGAAATTTGATGAGGCGCATAACACCTTTACGGAGAGCGACCCTATTGCTTTGCTGCGTTCTTTTATGGCAGACCGTGACTTAAAATCACAGCATTTGGTTGAAATTCTCGGGGTCAGTAAAGGATACGTTTCTGATATACTGAACTATAAAAAGGGGTTGTCTAAAGAAGTGATCAGAAAATTGGCTGATTACTTTAAAGTAAGACAGGAGGCGTTTAACAGGCATTACAAATTAATCCCTTCTACCGATACTTATACTGGAAATCTTGGCGTCGCAAATACTGCTAAGTGAATACATGCAGCTAAACATTAACGTTAAACATTAAGCCAAATAGAGAAGACAGCTGCAATCGCTGCGGCCGGTAATTACGTCTCACCATGCGCTCTCTCGCTTCATAGCGCAGAAACGCTCTTACTCGACATATCTGCGAAGACGTGATTAATAGATTTTAGCATATTGTCATCGAAAGGCGTAAAGATAGCCTGCGCAACGAAAGCTGTAAGAGGTTTATAAATGAGTGCAATTATGTGCCACATTTCCCGAGACCTGCATCGAAGCTCATTGATTTGGTTCATTATTAATGTAATACTATATTCATATATTTGATAAACGTTAAACTATGGCCGCTCGTAGAAGTCCAATTATCAACATCATTACCAGTCAGTTACCCGGACAATTAGTCGCACCCATGTTCCAGGACTTCACGCGACGTTTCGACGAAGCTAAACGAATGATCAACCGGTATGAGTTTTACCAGCCAATCCGTCAGAATCTCGATACCGTTGAATATTTACTGGCGTTATCTGTGTTTTACAATCATGTTATTGCAAATCTGGATGGCGCAGAAAAATTTTACGGGACCGTTACTCAAAACCGGAATATCGACGGCATTAGTATCGGCTCTTATATATTGAATCGTCGTGAAGTGCTGGAGATCAGAAGGCTAATTATCAGTTATGAGAATCTGTTATCTCATTTCAGCTTAACACCGCAAATTGCTAATTATGAACGGACGCATGAGCTTTTGAACAGGTTGGTGAGAATAAAGAATATTGAAAATGAGCGGGACGACCAAGGAAGCAACGAGTAAGAAGCCAAAGTCCCCATTTAAAGATATCGAGGAACTTAAAAAAGAGGTCACCGGCTTTGTTAACCGCTATAAGGCATCAGTGATTCACAAGGCTGAACGGATGAGCGATTTTTTCGAAATGAGTTGCTTTAATCGGGTGGTACGATTTTACGAACGATGTGGCTATCAGGTAACGCCTGCAGGTCTCCAAAAAGGTTTGTATAAATATAAATGCTCTCCTGCTGGTATTCAATCGAATTTCTCTTTTTTCAAAGTCACTTTCAAAGACGGAGAGGAAACCTATGTCTTCGAAGTGCAGCATAATCTCGCCGTACAATCTGCTCATCATCCGAGTATCTATACTACGCCGGATATCACCATCATCCGCGAAGATTCTGTCCGGTACACCAAGGAGCATTATGAAAATAAGAGTACTTTTTCTTATGTCAGCCAAACGGATCTGGTCAGCTTTTGCGAGGCCAAGCAGTTCACACCCTTTCCGGAGCTATTATTCAACTTTATGGGCATCGTTAATGAACTGAGCCCAGCGGTATTGATGGACAGTACCACGGCGATGACACCAACGCAGCTAGCGCCTACACTGATGGTTTCAGGCAAGGGTGGCCGACATGCCTTAGCGATTAAGCAGTCCCTGGAATCCCGATACTGTATCAATATTCTTTTTGACCTTTTTTATTATGGTAGCATCGTGTTCTCAAAAAAATACATGGACCAGTTACGGCGCGTTGGCCCACTGTCCGCCTTTAAACCGAAAAGTAGCTTGCCGGAAAAAAGAACCAAGGAGGAAGCTGAAGCCTTTTTTGATTGAGTACTGGAGAATTTTGCTGATCCATAGCCTTAATCGCATTTTGCTTTTAAACCTTGACAATGAAGGAGCTTATGTATATTGCTAAATAGGAGCTTATCGGAGTCTTAAAAAAGTTATGCCATGATTGCTTCTCAGCGTGTAGGCGATTTAGTATTTAGATATGCCCATCATATCCAATATGAAGATGATCCTTGTAAGGAATTAAAAAACATTCGGGCCGGATAGGACCGAACTGGATGACCTGCCAAACAATTAAAAATTATTAGCTAAGTATTTAAAGTTAGCAAATCGGTAGCTTCTTCGGTGTAATTCCAAATCGCCAATCGCCGTACTAATGGTATGCATTGGCAACGAAGTAATTGAGGAAATGGAATGTAAGCCCGCCCGCTTCTTTATCAAACGGTATATCCGCTATAAATATGCCCTAAAGAAGGGTGAAGGAAAGGACCGGAGAGCTTCCTGAAAGAGTAATCGATAAAGGTATTCCGGGTTCCGGACTCCTGACATCCATTTTAACCGATATGTACATGGACCACCCTCCCGCTATACCGCCAAAAGCAGCGCTTTGCAAGGGAAGAGATACAGATAGCCTCCTCCACTGTTGATGGTTGGACAAAGGAGGCGCTGATCCGACTGGAACTTTTATATGAGCAGCTGGTCTTTGACGTCAGGCAGCAGGGAAACCTGCAGTGTGATGAGACCCCCATAAAAGTGTTAAAAAGCGAGAAAAAAGGTAGCTGCTATCAGGGCTGGTACTCGGTATACCATTCCCCTTTGGATGGAACCGTTCTTTTTGACTATAGTCCTACCCGCGGATCTGCCGTGCCATTACCCATGCTGGAAAACTTCAAAGGTTACCTGCAAAGTGACGGCTATGTGGTGTACCAAATGTATGGTGCCCGCAAAGGGGTAACCATATTGCCTGCTGGGCTCATACCAGGCGCGAATTTGAACAAGCCCTGAGCAATGATCAGCCAAGGGAAACAATGGCACTTACCCTGAGCCAGAAACTATATGCCGTAGAGCGTAAGGCCAGAGAGGAGAACCTTAGCCCGGTAGCTATTAAAGATCTACGGCTGAAGGAAAGCCTTCCCCTGATCAATGAAATAGGTAGATGGATATTCCATGAAATCAAATCGACACTGCCCAAGAGCCATATTGGAAAGGCTATGGCCTACGCAATGGGACGGTGGGATGCCCTTAGTGCCTACTTGTATGATGGTTACCTTCAAATTGATAATAACCAGTGCGAAAATGTGCTCAGGCCGATCCCCCTGGGTCGCAAAAACTACTTGTTCGCCGGATCTCATGAGGCGGCAAAAAGAGCTGCCATGATATATTCATTCTTCGCCATCTGCAAGAAGCACCATGTAAATCCTTACAAACGGTTGAAAAACGCCTTGGAGAATATTATGAGCATAAACCAAAAAAAACTGAAGGATCTTTATCCGCAGAACTTCGCAAAAATATCCCTAGAGCCAAATATGTAGTTCATAGGCGCATACGTTACAAAAGCATGCTGACCTCGACTTGGTGAATATTGAACGTGCGATTATCCATAGTTTTGAAATAAAGTTAAGTTCAATGGCCGTTGGAAACGCCGACATTAACAGTTATAAAGGCGCCGTCGCTAAAATGTGTCGGGGCGCTGGTTTTGAGTTCTTAGATGATAACAAATTTACGCGATCTCAGTTAAGGGCCTTGGATCTCTCAAGGCAGAGAGCAATTTCTAAATTCAAATTTATTTAAGAGAGAGATAAATACAGCATACCCTGAGGAAAAGATACGCCTAAATAGAGTTATAAGCCCCGGCTATCCCCATTCCTTTTATAGCCTGCTTGAATGGCCTAAATCCCTTTAATCGCATTTTAACCAGGTGTTTTAATCTACGCTGAATTAACTTATTAAGTTGTATTTCGTACATTTACGTGTTTATATATGGGCGGCTAAAGGAGCAATCTTTGATCAATTCGACAGTATCCGCTATATTATTAAAATAAATGCATGGAAAGCAAAAGAATTGTAAGACATATAGATAGGCTATTGCTTGACCCTAACAACTATAGGTTCATCGATAGGCCAGAATATAAGGTGGTCCCGGATAACGAGTTAGCCGATACGCGAGTACAAATGCGTACCCTAAATTTTCTACTCGGTAAAAATAACGACAATATTAGCGATTTGTTAAGCAGCTTCAAGACAAACGGATTCTTGGACATTGATCAAATACAGGTAAAGCCAGTTGGAGATAATTTTTTAGTTCTGGAAGGTAATAGACGTACTGCTACCCTAAAATATTTATACGAAGAATTTAAAAAGGGCAACGATGTTGGTAAGCTAACCGAAAGCGATTTTAAAAGTGTTAATGTTGTCAATATCGAAAACGAAGATCCAGTCCAGCACCTCGTGACAATGGGCTTGCACCATATTAGTGGCAAGAAACGGTGGAGCGCAGTAAACGAAGCACAACTTATTGACGATCTCTTACATAAATACAATAGGTCGGAAAACGATATTTGTGAATCGTTGGGTATAAAAAAGTATACGCTGAGGCGCAGCATGCGGTCTCTGGGCTTGATTCAGCAATACAAGCAAAGCGATTACGGCGATCAGTTTCAATCTGATATGTATTCGATTTTTGAAGCTGTAGTTGGCAATTCAACTATGAAGCGGTGGATCGATTGGGACGACAGCCGATACATCGCCGTTAACAGTCGAAACATAGATCGTTTCTTCTCCTGGATTTCTGAAACTGAAGATAGTGATTGGAATGATGAAGGCCGAGAGCGCCCTATGACAAGGGAGCCAATAATAACACAATATAGGCAAGTTAAAGAGGTTGCAACATTCGTATTTGATGAAAAAGCACTTTCAAGAATGGAAGAAAGCCGAAGTATCAACGAAGGGTACATTTTTAGCGATTCGGTTGGTGAAGTCAAGTTGAGAAATTCTATTGATAATCTAAAAAGCTTTGCCCAAGTTGCTTATAATTTTAAAGATCTAATAAACGAGACGGACATTGAGGAATTAGATAGAGTACGCACAAAAATTGCGGACCTTTTGCCGGCCAGCCGAGACATGATCAGCCTAAATGAAAGGCGTGCCCCAATCTATTTCAGTGAAATATTTGAGCATTTTACTAAAATTCATTTGGGTGTTTACAGGAGATTACGGGATATTACAATTACAAATGTAAAACGGGTTAACATTTTTGCGGGTGGAAATAATAAGGGAAAAACATCTGTCCTTGAGGCAATTTATTTATTGTCACAGCTAAATGATATTGTTTCACTTTTGGAGTTGGAAAGATTTAGAGGTAAATTTCTATCTAGTTTTCATAGCAAATGGATCGAAAAAAACTTTGTTAGCGATATAGACATAGGTGGAATATTTAATTCAATCAATACCAGTCTTCATGTTAGGAAAGAAGCTACAGACGAAAATATTGAACGTACTGGTTATTTAAATACGTTAGTTTCCGAGGTAGAAGTTGATGGAGAAAACCTTTCAAGTTATATTCACCTCTTTTCGAATAAGGAGCCACAGTTACACTACAGTCGCACCAATACTCTTTGTACCGCAGCGTTTACAAGTCCTTATCGCTATAATGAATCGCTCTTGCATGCAGCGCACAAAACGGCAGTTGATAATAAGTACTTCGAAGATGTAATAGCATTCATTAACGAATATCTAGACCCAGATATTGAAAAGATTGATTTAGTCAACGATGATGGGGAAAACAGATTTCGTGTATCATCCAAAAGACTTGATAAAGCAGCGGATTTAACAACCTACGGTGAGGGGCTCCAACGAATTTTCGAGATTGCACTGTTATTAGGTTATTGCCGTAACGGAATACTTTGTGTTGATGAACTAGATTCAGCATTACACAAAAGTCTTCTTGTGAGTTTCACAGAATTTCTTCAACGCACCGCCGCTGAATTTAACGTCCAGGTATTTATTTCAACTCATAGCAAAGAATGTATTGACGCATTTGTGGAGAATAGCTATCCTGATGATGATTTAACTGCCTATTCTCTAACTGAAGAAGACGGTAGAATAGTTTGCCGTTTTCTTGCAGGTACAAAATTAAAACAACTGGTGGAATCAATTAATCTCGATATCAGATAATGGCAAAGCAAATTATTACAGTGCTTTGCGAGGGACCCCATGATGTTGCATTTATTTGTCGCATCCTGAAATCCATAGGATATAAAAGCAACGAAAGCATTAAGATCGGAGAATATCCAAAGCCGTTTGATGCGTTATTAACTCGGGAAGCTACAAAAACAGATGTTGAACAACTTAACTTAACTGAATTGAGGCGAAATTTATTGCCCTCAAACGTATTACTTCGAGGTGAAACTCATGTGTTTTTATATTCCCTGGGTGGTGATGGAAAAGTACAAATCAGGCAACGTATTTTAACTGAGCTTAGAAGTCTTGTTGTTGAAGATGGTGAAATAATTGCCGATCGAAATAATGATGCGGTTTTGTCATTAGTCTATTTATTTGATGCCGATCAGCTAGGTGTTGCCGGCCGGTTAGCCCAAATTAATAACGAAATAAAATCGGCGCTACCATCTGAAGTTACCACCGATCTATTTGCAAATAATGGGACTCATGCGAAAGTTTCAAAAATGAAACTAGGCGCCTTCATCTTTACTGACGATGGAAATATAACCGGAAAATTGGAAGATATTTTAGTCCCTTTAATGAAGATTGACAACGAGCCGTCATTCGATGCTGCCGCTGCTTATCTCGTACAACATCATGATGATGCGCGGCTATATCCGTTAAAGTTGACTATAGAGGGAACTGCAATTACTGAAGCTCGGAGCGTACGGCAAGGAGACAAAGAGAAATTTGATCAAAAGAAATCTTTAATTGGGACAGTTGGGCAATTACAGCGATCTGGTAAATCAAATGTGGTTTGTATTAGTGATAGTGATTACTTATCCCTTGAGAAGTTAGCAAACAACCATAAATGTGTTGAAATAGCTTCTTTTTTCGAAAGTTTTACGAATGTTTAATGCCTGATCATAAATTCCTTTGTAGGAATTACCTAACGCATGTATAAGTATTATCTGATAGATGGAATAAATTAACTTCATAGTAACGTGTAGACGGATATTGTTCATTTAACTTCATCAGGCGTTTTTTTGGTGCGTATATCTGTGCAACACACCAGATACGTTATAGATATTGTGAACACCACGCTGAGTTGTTCTTCTCACAGCACGAGTTACTGAAAAATAGTGATCTGAGATAAAGGCTCGAAGGCCCCCAGCACACGATCTAAATCGATTCAATACAAGACAGCAATGGAGCTACCGCCCTACGCGGCTTCCCTGAGTTAGTATCGCCCGGTACTCATTACATATTGGCGGCATCCTTTAACTACAATGGCGGTTTGGTATACTACCTAGGTTTGCAGTCATCTACAATAGCTATTTTATTTTGTATTTTACGGCAAACATCATCCGCTTTGATCTTTAGCTTCAACGCCACACCGGATTTCGACTTCATGACTTACTTTGCTCGGCACATCGGCGCAACAGTAGAGAATGACCTGCTCAAGATTTTTCGTATAAGGGTCATTCTTAATTTTGAACTGGAGCGGGAGCTTTTAGGCTTTGGTTCCAGGATGAGAGTATTGGGACCGAGAATATTAGTCAAACAGATCAAGAAACACCTGTATGAAACGTTAGAGAGTTATAAGGTGCCAGAGAAAGAATCTTAGGGTATTTTGGCTGAGTAAATAATGAGTGGATGATTTTTTTCTTTAATGCTTCTTCCATCTTACTACTCCATAAGAAACCTATTGTATGGTACTTTTATTCATCTTGTCAATATGATTTTATATCTCTATTTTTGACAAGCAGCGACAGCAAATAAAAGCTAAATAGATGCGTCAATAGTTCGTTCAGAAGTTTTTCAAAAAATGCCCTAATTCACACCCTCATTCCTGAGTCAAGAAGAACGGCATTGTAAATCAATAATTTAGAGCGTTGTGGATGCATCCTGCCATCCCGACTTTACAGGACAAGTCAAATTTATTTTTGGCTTGTCCTTTTTTATTTCCGCCTAAATTGCTGTCTATCATATAAATAAATTTGACAGCTTCATTTACCCTGCCAGTTCGAAGTGAACTATTTTCAAAATGCAATTTTTCAGGGAACATCGAACTAATGACTTCCCGTTTCTTTTCTATATCTTCGGTCTCATAGATATAATCCAGCTTTAAAAGAATGTCAATGCCTCTATCAAGCAGGTCTTTAATGTTTTTATCATTATGGGAAAGCCCGCTTAGCTTGGCTTCCAGTTTTTCTACCTTGCCACTATAATCAGATTTCATTTCCCTGAAATCTTCCGGCTCTATCTGCTTTGACGATAACAGGTCACGGATATAGGATAGCTTATCTTCCAGTTCCTTAATCTGCTTCAACAATTGCTTTCTATCATCCAGCAAATGGGCGGTCTGGCTGTGCCAGGCTTCCTGCAATACAATTTTATACAGCTCAGCCATTTCAGGACGAGGTATATACTTTTTCAGTTCATAAACAAATTGCTGGTTGATTGCATCAGCCCTGTGCCTGAATTTACAGCCTGCAAAGCAATGGTAATAGGAATAGTGCTTGGTATGGCCTTTTGATGCGCTCCCGGTCAATATTTTGCCGCAGGTAGGACAAATCAGAAAGCCCCTTAATGGCAGGGTTGAGTTGGAGACTACTTTTAGCCTGTATTGGTTCCGCTTTCTGCCATCCAGCACGTCCTGTACCTGATAAAATAAATCTTCCTGTATCAACGGCTCATGCAAGCCTTTGACAAATCGGCTTTCATCATCCTTGTATTTTGGAATAAATATCTTCCCGCAATAAACGGGATTACGGATAGCAAACCAGAAAAGGCTCTTGGTGCCTGTAAATCCCTTCTCCCTTGCCATTTTAAAGACCTGCTCGGTATTATATACCCCTTTGGCTATTTCTTCAAATGACCAGCGTAAAATGCCTGCCTGCGGTTCATTAATGGCAATGTACTTTCTTCCGGCTTCATCGGTCTTGTTGATATAGCCGACAGGAGCTAAACCCATATAACGGCCTTCTTTTCTTGCCCGCCTCATTCCATGAATGACATTTAATGCCCGCCTGTCATTTTCTACTTCGGGAGCAGCTAAATAGAATGCCAGCATCATCTTGTTTTCAGGAATAGATAAGTCCAATGGCTGTTCGATTGCCTGCGGCTCTACGCCTAATTTTCGCAGGGTGTTTATCATTTGGTAAGCATCCCCGGCGTTACGGCTAAACCTGTCCCATTTAAGGAACAAGACTACATCGGCTTTTCCTTTGTGCTTTTTAAGTTCCAACAAATATGCCTTCCATTCAGGACGTGCAAAGGTCTTTGCCGAATGGTCTTCAAACATCACCCTACGGATAGCGATGTTGTTAATGTCGCAATACTTGCGCAGCAGTTCTTCCTGACTGCGCTGCGAGTAGCCTTTATCGGCCTGTTCATCTGTACTTACCCGTATGTACAAATCAGCTACTTTCATACTCACCTTAAATTAAATTCAACAATCACTTTGCCTATGGGATATAACCCTAATGCTTTCTCAGATATTGTGCGATCAGGATGTTCGCCAATAAATGCAGGAACTCAAGAATAACTACAGCCTGTTCTAAAGATACCTCAATTCCTTTTTTGCGCAGCAGTTCTACCGCCTGCTCTGGTTTTAATTTTTCCATTGCACCTCTTCATTAAATCATTCACACAAAACCTTCGTGCAGAAGGACACCTTTCAAAAAGCTAAGATAGTAAATTGTTTTGATAGTTTTTGTTTTACCAAAACTTTTTTTATTATCTTTGTCAGGAGATTGAGATAATATATAAATACAGCTATCTCATTTGATTAGATTTGGCGCAGTTTGACCATCGACAAAACTTACATAGTGGTATAAGCAAGCGAAAAACAAGCAAACAAGGGCAAATGAGCAAAGTGTATAAAGTTAGTTACAAAACCTACCTTAATGACCGGCTAAAGCAGGTATATCTGCATGGCCAGTTAACCTATCCTTTATATGTTCAGGTGACTTTTGAGCGCAAGACCATCTTTTTCAAAAGCTACTATTTTGAGCTTTTTTCAAAGCCCAGGTATTTCCTGTCTGCTGCCGGATTGAGCCGTGGCCCCTCTATTGAGGAAATAACAGCTAAAGAAAACGAGGTCATTGATTTTATCATTAACAAACATCCGGACGATTTTTCGTTAGACCTGTTCAAACAGGAGTACGCCTTTTATAGCAGGGATCTGTGTGATATTACGGAAGAAGGCTTCATTGACTATATGTACACCTTCTTTCAGGATAAGGGTATGCCAGCCTTTGCCGTAACCATCCGGGAAGGCAGCAGGTACCGCATTGCCTATGATGTTGTACGGGATATGAAAAGAGCGTTTACTAAACCCCTATATGAGGAACTGGCTGAAAATTCGCTGTATTATGCACCGCCATATCTACCTCTATATGGTTTTATGCAGCAGACAAAAAAATGGCCTATGCTCAGCCTTACGGTTATGGAATGGGAGACTGGCGATACGCAAGCTGCTTTTACAGAGTGCCTGCAAAAATATTATCCAAAAAATGATGCTGGTGAAATAAGGAAACAGGTTGATAAGTGGTTAAAGCATTTCGAAAAAGATAAATATTAAGAACTACTCTATCGCCGGAACTGGATGGTCAATTTCAGTGGAATCCAACTATGCTTTGTTTTATTCTTGCATAGTCAAGAACAAAACAATTTAATACTAAGGTGAGATAGTCAAGACTTAATCTGACAGTTGCAATAAATTAACAACTGAAAAACAGATTTGAGTTATGACAACACAAGAGAAAATCATCAAGAACAAGTTAGGAGTACTAGAGTTAGCCCAACATTTAGGGAATGTATCAAAAGCCTGTAAAGTGATGGGCTATTCCCGGGATAGTTTCTATCGTTTCAAAGAGTTATACGAGCAGGGAGGAGAGCTGGCCCTGCAGGAAATATCCAGAAGGAAACCGGTATTGAAGAACCGGGTGGAGGAACATATAGAAAAGGCCATTGTTGAGCTAGCCATAGAGCAACCGGCCCTGGGACAATTAAGGGTATCCAACGAATTAAAGAAAAAGGGCATCATCGTATCTCCCGGAGGCGTACGCAGTGTTTGGTTAAGGCACGATCTTCACACGTTTAAGTTGCGTTTAAAAGCACTGGAAGCAAGATCTGCACAAGAAGGGATCGTTTTAACGGAGGCACAGTTAGCTGCTCTGGAACGGGCCAAAGAGGAAAAAAAGCACAGGGAGAAATTGAGACACACCATCCTGGATATCTGGGAGCACAGGATACTTACTATGTCGGGAATATCAAAGGTGTTGGCCATATCTATCAGCAAACCTTTATTGACACCTACTCCAAGGTTGCTTTTGCCAAGCTATATGACAGAAAGAATGCGCTGGTTGCCGCCGATATGCTCAATGACCAGGTGGTCCCTTTCTTTGAACAACATGACTTACGTTTGCTCAGAGTGCTGACAGACCGGGGGACAGAATATTGCGGAGCCAGAGAACAGCATGAATATCAGCTGTATTTAGCTATAGAAGACATCGATCATAGTAAAACCAAGGCCAAGAGCCCGCAGACCAACGGCATTTGTGAACGCTTCCACAGAACGATACAGGACGAGTTCTATGCTATCGCGTTCCGGAAAAAAGTTTACCGAAGCATTCAGGAGCTGCAACATGATCTGGACCGCTGGATGCATTATTATAATCAGGAGCGTACTCATTCAGGGAAATACTGCTTCGGAAAAACACCTATGCAAACATTCCAAGACAGCACTCCTCTTGCCAGACAAAAGATGTTAGAAACACTGAAGGAAGACCATTTTGTGGCTTATCCCTCCTTAAGCCACATCTGGGAGGGTAAGCCACAAAATGCGTCTGAGGGATTTGCAGAAAATAAGTTATATTCGAAGAGCACCTCTGACAATTTTTAAAAACACCCAACTGTCAGATCAAGTAGTGGCTATTACAACTAAGGTATCATCTTAACTTATTCTGCCGATCTTGACAATTCGCGATACATGTGTTATCAAGATTTGCCTAATCATGCTTCAAATGTTCCTTTAATTCAACCATTTTCGTTATTGCGCTTTTCAGTTCTTCACGGTGCAGTGGATTTTCTGAATGATGTGATGCGGCATTCATGATTCTGTCCAAGATGTCTTTGGTCTCGGTGATAAGTAATTCTTTTCTGTTCTTCTTTTCATTAAACTCAATCAGGAAATCAAATAGTCGGATCTTGATACTGTCAAGATTTGCTTTCTCTTCCGGTGTCAAAGTGCCGTCTGTCGAATAGTCGGACTTGATTTTCTTGAGTTTGGCTAAGTCCAGGTCAAGCAAGAAACGTTGTGTGAATTTTTGGTGTCTTTGGCCTGTCAACTGGTTAAATGCCTTCTCCAATTTAGAACTTAAGGTCTCAAAATCTCCGTTCAGTTTTTTCATATCCGGGTCGAGGTACTCGGTTAATATAGCTTCAGCTTCCTTTCTTAGCTCATTTCCGCAAGCATCAAATTCATCTTCTTCAAAGTTTTTGATGGCTTTTTGAAGAGGCGTTTTGTCCTCTTTAATTTTGGGGGCTGAGCTGTCTTTTTCATCCTTGCTGAAATTGAAGTATACCCATTCCTCTTCATCGGTATTTCTGCGAATCAGGTTAAAAAATCCTTTGTCATGGGTGAGGATGAATTTCTGAAAGCCATCAAAGAATTTTAGGTCTTCCTTTTCTTCTTTGTTCAGAATAATGCGAACTACGTCCATGCGGTTAGATAAGTCCAAACTGATAAGCATATCATCTAAAACCAAAATTTTGAATCTGGCGCTTGCTAAAGGCCTTGTTCGCAATGCACCAATGCGAACACCAATGGCAATTCTGGTCAATTGAGCTTCATTCAGAAAAGACTGAACTCGCTCAATGGCTCTCCATTTTTCCGGGATGGTGTCGTCATAAATTTCAACACCTAGTTTAATGTGTAAATCATCAAAGCGATGTCCTTGTTTATTGTCTTCCCAAATTCTGTTGCGAATTAAGTCAAATCTAAACTTCTTATCAAAACTCAAGGACACCTTAATCACGTCTTTTCCCTCAAAGAAATGATCCTTCAAAAATTTATTAGCGTGACCGGAAATTTCATTTAGAAGATTTTGAATCTTTTCATTTAACGCATCAATTTGGTCAATGTAAAGCTGCTTTCTGTTACGTGATGCAACCGCACCCTTTGGCGTTCTTGGAACATCAAGTGTTGGGGCTTTGATAATTACATCCAGCCAGTTTTGGGTGCCTTCGGTCAAGAATGGAAAAATATCCCGCTCAAAAACTGGCCAAAGGTTTACTTCTTGTTTATGGGAAGCCCTATAAAAGTTATGCAATAGCTTATAGTTAATGAAATCACTGGCTATGTTGAGTTCCTGGATCAGTGTATTGGCATCATCATTTGTATTAATTAAATCGTGAGAAATGGTGAATGTTTCTTCATGTTTAGTCTCAGTGTCTATGGAAGTGAGTTTGATGAAGGATTCTTCATTGTCTTCCATAAACACGTTTTTCAAGGTTTGGTGCGTCGCTTTATCCGAAGCAACATATTTTCTGAAATATTTTTGTACACCGTTATCTTCCTTGATACTGCTTTGCAAAAGTGTGTACAATGCCCAAAATAAAGAGGACTTTCCCGAACCATTATTACCGTAAACCAAAACGTGCTTTCCGTTTACAGAGAAAACCTG
Source organism: Arcticibacter tournemirensis (assembly GCF_006716645.1). Lineage (NCBI taxonomy): Bacteria > Pseudomonadati > Bacteroidota > Sphingobacteriia > Sphingobacteriales > Sphingobacteriaceae > Arcticibacter > Arcticibacter tournemirensis. The sequence goes on from NZ_VFPL01000002.1 coordinate 170,179, forward strand.
CTCTCGTTGAAAAGCCTTAAAGTTTTGGATTTTTATTTCCTTAATCTTCTTCATTAGCTTTCCAATATCGGTTTTAAAATCTCCGGGCTACGCACAGCAAACAACTTGATTCTGTTGCGGACTTCATTATCAGGATGGCCCCATGTGGCATGCAGGGCTTCTATTACTTGCTCTTTTTCCGGGTCATTTAGCTTTTCAAAATCCCGGCCCTGCATTACTTCTTGTATCTCCTGCTCCACAAACTCCAAAACATCGATGCCACGCTCTCTCATGTGTTTGGGGAAGTAGAGGTTGAAAATTACACCATTAATTGTTTGCTCAAAAGCTGTATTATTTGACCTTCTATCCGTATTAATATGATTCATTATAAAATATAAGTCCTTAAGCAGATCATCATATTCTCTAAACTTTATTGGTATGGGAAACTGTATAATTTCATAACCCATCACATGATTGTTAGTCGAGGTTTTTCTAAAAAGCCAGTCTAAAAATTTTGAATTAAGAATAACTCCTAAAGCTTCTGGTAAATAGTCCTTTTTAACTAATATTTTATTGGCGGTATGGCCAAAGAGGTAATTCTGATTAAGCTTTGTTACACAAAAATGTAGTCTGTATTTATCTGTAGTACCTGTGATTTCTTGACAAACAAGAAACTTGTGTATCCTATTGAAATTAACTTTATCATTTTTAAAGCCTTCAATAATATATTCATCTACCTCATTAATTAAATGATATCTCTGGATATTTTTACCACGAAATAGTTTTATGCCGGTATTTCTATTAGAGAAAAAATCACTTGAACTTGTTAAATTTAGGTCTCCCTGATTAATGCTTTGAATAAAGTTATTAAGCGGCTGTGTGGAGTTTTTGGCTAAAAGCATTGCATTAAAATCACCTTCATTTACTAAGGGTATGTAATAGGTATCAGGGTATAATTCAAAAAGTGAATTTTGAACTACTGATTCATATTTAATTCTCTCTAGTGTTGTAACATCGTTATTAATAGAAATTTTAAATTCATGGCTTTTAGTTGGTTTCCTGTTTGTGAAACGATAGATACACGTGCCTTGTAAAACATTCTCAAAAACCTGTCCTTCTTTTGTGGGCGCAGTTTTGGGAAATTCTAATATTTCTTCGATGGTGGTTTTACTCAATAATAATTCTCTTGTGTGAGTTGATGACAGGTCACATAATAAACTGCTTTGAACAATCATACATGCGATACCTGTTTCCTTAGTGCTTAGATTCTTAGAGGCTTCAACGAATACCTTATAAAAATTTTGCTTCCCTTTGTCTTTGCCTTCAGAGTAGGGAAATTGCTCCACACTAAACAATCCTTTTGATATTTGCTTATATGGTGGATTGCCAGTCACAACATCGAATCCATTTTTAATCCCAAACATCCATTCCGAATCAAAAAATGGCGAAGATGCATTTTGGTTGTAAGGATCCCAATTTGCTAATTTTTCAGCGGTTTCTAAAGGCAAACCTTGGTTCTTTAAAACATTGGATAGTCTCTCTCTCAATTCCTTATCTTTTTCTCTCCATACAATTTTTCTTTCTTTGGATTTAAGACTGAATATTTTGTGTCGAACAATCCTAAGCTCGTTTTCAAGTTTTTTTACTTCATCCGTTTCAAATAAACCACCATCTTTTTTGATACCTATGAGAGTATTTGCAGCTACAAACTTCGTTTCAAGGTTAGGTAGTGGTCTAATATCAAAGTTGTTCGCAGGTTTGTCGCTTGGCTTTTGTTCCACAACAAGTGAAATAAAAAATCGAAGTTTGGAAATCTGTACCGCAATAGGCTGTATATCTACCCCATAAATACAGTTTTCTATTAGAAACAATTTGCGGGCGTAGTCTGGGTCGTTGATGTTTTGATCAAAGGCTTCGTTTATTTCCAGCAATCGTTCTTCACGGGCTTGTTTGTCTTCTATTTCAAATGCCGCTTCACTTTCCTTGCGGGCTTTTTCTAATTGAACTTCTTTCCAAACTTTATTATCTGGGTCGAACTTTTGCAGAATATGCACCATTTTCTGCAATACTCCCATAGGGAAAGCACCCGACCCACAAGCAGGGTCGAGAATGGTGCAAGTACTTAATGCTGTAATAATTTTTCGCTGCAATGTGGGATTGTCGGCAAAAGGCACTTTGCTATCAAATGAAGTCAAGACATGGAGTTCCTTATCTAAAGTTTCATCATCCAAGCCGCCCCAATCAGGAATAGCGTTTTTGAGGTAAGCAATCAGACTTTCATCCACCATATAGTTTACAATCTCTCGCGGGGTGTAGAATGAGCCTGTTTGTTTACGAGCGGTTGTTTTGGTTTCGGGGTTGTAGCTTGCTAAAAGGTTTTCAAATACCTTTCCCAATAGTTCTGGGTCAAGTGCCACATCTTCTTCAATCGGGGTGTTTTCGGTAATGGTAAACTTGTAAGATTTCAGGATGTTAATCAGTCCCTTTACAGCAGCTTGTTTATACTTTTTATCGCTGATACCTACTATGTCGCTCAGGTCGGTTTCTTCTTCCACGCCAAAAAAGAGGTAATCGGGCACAATGAGTTGATTGCCTTTGGTCATTTGGTCAGAGAAGCCGTCAATATAGAGGTTGTTGAATTTATCATCCAGACATTCAAAAAGACCACCGTTTAAAAATGGAACAGTTTGGTTCAGTTTTTCTAAAAAGGCATCCGGGTTTTTAAAATACTGCTTATAACGCATCAAGTAATCAATGCCTCGGTGTGTGCCATAACCTTCCCCCCGGAAGCCCCGCTTACGTTTGTCCAAACTGTCGCCTTCAATGGGACAATTGAGCGTAGCAAAAAATAAGTTTTGCAAAATGGCTTTATAGTAGATACTTTGTTTATTACGTTCAGAAAACATTGAACCAACCTGATGGTAAGGAGCAATTTCATTCAAAATATCTTTTTGTAAAGCATCCAGTTCAAAAAGTTCTTCGGGAATCAGCTTTTTCTCTTTGACGAACCAAACAAAAAGTAAACGGGTAAGCATCCGTATTACATTGGTTGCCCGATGTTCCTGTAGCAGGTCTTCCAGTTTGGCCTTTTTTGTATGGGCATCTGCTATAGTTGGCTCCCCCGGAAAGGTTACATGTTGAGTAGCCCAGAAATACCAATTAGAAAGTTCCTGATAGAATTTTTTGTTGAGCAGGCTTACGCTGAATACTTCCTGCCAATAGACATAGAGTTTAGCGAAAGAATCCACTTTCTTAGTTCCAGTGATAGGAATTTGCAGTTCTGCTAAAATACGTTCATGACCCGAATGAGGTTTCTCGATATGAATATCACGCAGCAAGCTTACTTTTCCGGCTTTTTCCCCTTCACGCCATTCCTGCTTGTATTTTAGACGCTCGGTATTAGCAAAGGCTAAATAGTTTCCATATTTGAAAATCACCACCACAGGGGTGTAGTAAAACTCACGATTAAACGCTCTTGAAATTTCTGCCAATTGCGAACGGGTAGGGAGTAGTCCGTTGGGTCTGTTTTTAAGCGTTACCCCGAAAATTAGAATACCGTCATAGTCGGATTTTATTTTCTCTGCATCCAAAGATTTATTGCCTTCAAAGGCAGCATCGTCCACCATACCTACGAAATACACATCATCAATGAGTTGGAAATTGTCATTGTCCCTGTAGGTGTCTTTGAGGATTTCCTTGGCTGTAGTGGGTTCGTCTGCCACATAATTCATGGGCACCTTCAAGTCTTTGAAAAGCGCTTTGAGTGCCTGAAGTAAATTAACCTGATTGAATATCTGAAGTCTCATACCTATGCTGTTACTAAAAACCAAGTGATTAAATCGAAATTGTCCAGTTGGAATTTTTCATCCACTCTGACGTTTTGCCTTACTCTTGATAAGGCTTCTTTATCCCCCTTTCTCAATTTTGACAAAAGGTCTTTTGCTTCTGTGCCCATTACTTTTTTAGTACTTCCGTCTGTTTGTATTTGTTCTTCTGCGGCTTGACTATCCAACCATGCTTTAATGGCATTTACCAATTTTTGAATAGCTTTATCATCGCCTTTATCCACAGCATCGGGTACAAATCTGTCTTTATCTTTATGATGGGTTAAGGCATCAAGTACATCTTTCTGGTTTAGCAAAACTAATTTGCCTTGTTCATTGATGTAAATGAGGTCAAAAACTGTGTATGCATGTTGTGGTGCTTTTGCAGGTCGAGCCGGATAGCCCAGCAAAGCAATCAAACCGTTTTCTGCACAGACAGTGGTATCGGCTTTAAAACCTGTATAAACGCCTTTAGGCATCCGCAGATATTTGGCTTTATCTTTATTGAACTCTTCCAGTAAATCTTGCCTGTATTTTTCCAACGATAAATGATCAAAGCCAAATGTTTTTTCACCATCTAAATCCTCTAAGGTGACTTGCATCTGTTCCATCATCCGATTATTCATTCGTTGGTCTAAACTTTCATCAAAAACCATTTCCTGAAACGTCTCTGAAAATGCTTCATCTACTTCTGACCCGGTTAATTTCATAGCGGCCATTCGATGTTCAATTCTCTTTTGAAGATTTAGATAAGAATTAATATTGTTTGAAGGCCAGAAGTTGATGCCAAATATTTTCTTGTTTGGACTTCCCAAACGGTCAATACGACCTAATCGTTGAATGATTCTTACTGGATTCCAATGGATATCGTAATTAATTACCATGTCAGCATCTTGCAGGTTTTGCCCTTCGCTCAATGCATCGGTGGCAATCAGGATATCAATCGATTGTTGAACCTTGGTATATGTCTTTGGATGGTTTTGTGCAATCCAAGTAATCCACTCATGATATGCTTCTATTCCTTTTTGGGTTGTATGAAAGTCCCATTCTTTTTCCTTGAAAAGTTTGGTGAAAGGTGCAAAGCGCTCCAAGATAGGCTCAAAGTTTTTAGTTTCCTCTTCTGAATCGCTGGTTTGTGACCCGGTACCTGAAACCAAAGCCAACTTATCAAAACCACGACTTTTCAATTGATTAAAAAGATATTGAGCGGTATCACGATATACGGTGAAGATTACAACTTTTAGGTTACTGTTATTCTCACCTGAAGCTCTTTTTTTATTTATTTCAGCTATCAATGCTTGAAGTTTGTCATCTGATGAATTTAGATTTCCAGGACGTATAGTTTCTTTCTGGATTTTATTTTCAAACTTTTGAAGATTGATAAACAGGTTTCCGAGTGCATCTAGATCTTTTTTTAAATCCTTTTTAAAGTTCTCCAAGTTTCCTGCTGCATCAATATCCGAAAGATTGATTTTCCGCTTTTTACCTAATGTGAGTTCTTCGTAATCGTCCTGCAAGTTATCATCATAAAAAAGGTTTTCATTCTTTTCATTTAGTTTACTATTGCCTCTCCCTTCCTGATATGCTTTGATTTTATCCAAAGCATTTTGGTGATGGTCCTTAATTTTTTCGACTGTTGATTGAAATGAAAACCAAGATGATTCCAATCTCTTAACCATCAAGATATACAGCATTTTAACCAAGAAGCGGTCTCTTTGTCTTTCATCATGAAGTATGTCCTTTTCTTCTTCGTTTTCTTCTTCCAAGTAAAATGAAGGTTGATATCCCGAAAGCATTGGAGGGAAATGGTCAAATAATTCTTCGAAAGACTCAAAATTTCCTAATTGACTTGGTGTAACAAAAAGATTTACAGGTTTTGACTTAGTCGGAAAGGCTAATCCTGTTTGCTGCCCTTCAATCATCTTTCGAGTTCTGGCAACTATTAATGAATCAGTAAGCGTAAAGAAGTTTGCTGGTAACTTTTTGATGAAATCACTAATTCTCGGTCTTGGTTCTTCCCGCCATTCGTTGAACACTTTTTGTGCTGTTCTGAAAGTATAGTCCAAATTTCTGATGCTCAAGGTTTCTTCATAGCCACCAACATCACCTTGTAACATCAGTTTGAATTGATTGCGGATGTCGTTTAGTGAATTATTTATAGGCGTGGCTGATAGTAACAATACCTTTATATCTTCATTTTCTTTAAGTATTCGTTCGAGTAAAAATTTATAACGGTTTGATTTGTCATTTCTAAGGTTGTGGCTTTCATCAATGACAATCAACTTTGGCTTGTCATTAGTAAAGTATTTGTCAGCTCTGTCAATGTATTTTTCAACCCGCTCTTCGTGCATGTCCGTATGGAATCGCAAAAAAAAGTCAAATTGATCCTTTTCAAAACGTGAATCTTGATGCTTTAAATATCTTCTCCAGTTATGGTCTAGCTTTTTGGGACAAAGCAATAAAACCTCACGTCCTTGAAGTTGAAAGAATTTAATCACTGCAAGAGCACTCCATGTTTTACCCAAACCTACAGCATCAGCCAAAATAGCCCCGTTATATTTTTGGAGCATTCTAATTAAACTTAGTACACCTTTTTTCTGGAACTCATAAAGAGTGTTATAAACTATAGAGTTTTCCAAGCGACCAATTTGTCTGTTAAAATCAGGGTCGTTTTCAGTTTCTAGTAGTTGATTGCCGAATAATTCAAAGAGCACCTTGTAGTAAAGTTCTCTCGGTGTGTATGTGATGAAAATCTTTTCTATTTCATTTATAAGGTATTGTTTGAAATCAATCTTTGATTTGGTCCCGTCAGGAGCGACCAAAGTCTTTTCCTTATGTGCTTGTGGTCTTATCCACAGCGCTTCAAACCATTCTACAAGTTCTTTATATTGATTGCTATTGCCTGTCTCAGCAATATTCAATTCAATATTGTTCGTATGCTTTAGTCCGATTCCAGCTTCTGTAAGGTTTGAACTTCCAGAAATAAAATATTTCGCTCGATCATCTTTGTTCAGAGGATTAAACAAATAACTTTTTGCATGACAAAAATTCGGCTCTAAAGTTTTTGCTACGACTTTGTCTTGTTTTAAAAAAGCAACTGCTTCTTTTGATATGCTGCTTAGTTTGAGAGATGCTTCAATGCTAATGTTTTCATTTAATAAGTCTAGAGGTCGGTTGTCTATTGAATCAACATTTACTATATCTCCAAGTACAAGCCTAAAGTCTGAAATTTTATCGTTAACAGTTTTTGAAAGCCAAGCAAGCGCACCGATAGTAAAATAACCGGTTACAATGTCTAATTTACCCTGTTCCGTATAAGAGGCAATCCACTCATGGACTTTTAAATTTTCATTTTCGTTATCTAATATCATTATACTAACTGATTATTAATTACTGCAGTACTTGATCGTGTTTAATCATTAAAATTTATTTTCCTTACATGTCTTAATACGTCGCGTTCTACTTTATCAAATTCAGGTAAGTCTTTTATCTGTTCGCTCATAGAACTTTTCCAACGGCCTTTATATTGGGGTAGGCGTTCTGTTAACTTCTTATGAAAATCTGTAGGATTTAATCCCTTGCTTGCGCATTTTTTTCTAAACTCGTCTAAATAAAAATCAGCTTCCATTCCATGCTCTACCAATAAATACCATATATCGTAGAAATCCCTTGCTGCCATACGCTGCATTACAGAGCGTAGCTTTTCAATCAATACTTCTTCGAGTGGATAACATAGTAGGTTGTATTCATCTAAATCAGTATAATCAATAAAAGCAGGATTTAAGACAGGTTCAAATTCAAGTTTTTCGCTTCTGGAAATATCCACTTTTACCCGTTTATTATTGCCTTGTCCACCCAATGGCCCTACATAACTGATATAGAAGTTTATCCCGCCGTCTTCATGCTCGTTATTGTCGATTATTTCAAGGGGAATATTTGCTTCGTCCCGGATATATTCAAATGCTTCTTTAAACCATGCAAATATTTGTGCATTGGTGATCTCGTTGGTTAACAAAGTAAAATCAAGATCTTCTGAAAACCTATAGTCTGCGAAATAGATTTTCTTTAATACAGTGCCACCTTTGAATACCATGATGTTTGAAAGCTGGTCATGTTGAGACACACCTTTTAATATCCAGGAGAGGATATAGTCTTTCTCTATCTGTTGGTCACGAACCCCGACTTCTCTTGCTTTTTGCTGTATTTCTCCGGGTTTAATCATGTATAAATAGCTGATTTAATGGTTTCTGTTTCCAGATTTTGTTGGATACCCCATCTGCTTATCATTTTTCCTGACTTAGGTAGTTCAGTATCTAATAAAACATAAGAGGCCGTCTTCTCCTTTAATAATTTTTCTATAATCGGGTTATCAATTTCTAACAGCTCCAGGAGAAAACCAAGCCGCTTGATAACTGCCTGTGACTTAAACCTTTTTGCATATTCCAGTAGCTTATCAAATTTAATTTGATTTGCAGAAATGCCAATCGCCCTTGCAATCTCAACGATGCCTCCTGCATAATCAGGCTTAAAAAGACAGTCGATAACTGTTTTTTCAAGATCTGAACATTGTACTTTATGAAAGTTGTCAATCCAAATCTTTTTCATACCAAAGAAATGGTCCGGATTATGGTATATAAACTGAAAGGGAACGTTTTTAATCTTAATTACTGAAGGCCTAAGCTGTTTGGAAACCACGATTTGCTCTTTCAGGGATGGCTGTGTAATCAAATTATGAATTTGCAACGCAGAATAGTAGCCAATATAATATTGGGCATCTTTTACGATGAATTCCGGTATTAGGTGCCAGTCAGGCATAAATGTTTCAGCATCCTGTTCGTAGGGTATAATATAATAAACGCCCTCTTTTAGGCGCATTAAAAGCCCCCTCTTGGTCATATCGCTTAATAATTCCTTTACTGCACTTTCGCCTGATTCGGGTAAAGCCTTGAAAGCCTCTGCATAACCAAAGCAAAACCTGTCCTGTTCATTAAAGTATGACAGGAGTTCATTTGACTGTGTAGAGATGTACTTATTTCTCATAGTTGCATGGTCAGGTTAAACCTGACTACAATGATATGAAAAATAATCTATCCTGATAGACAAATAAGCATTTTTTTTTTGCAATCATAGTTAAATGGTCAGGATAAACCTGACTAATCAACTACGGAATATAATTTTGGTATCATTGCATTCAATGCTCTGCGGGCGACGAGGTGCCCGCCAGGTATTTACGAACAATTTCAATTGCAATATATGCTGACATGGCAAAGTTTACTCCTGTTTCTTATTTGTTATGTCGGACGTGATATAGGGTGCCCCCTAAGAGCTTAGGAATTATTTTCTTTACTGATTTAAAGGCTTGTCTGGTTTGAAAGCTCATAACTGTGACCAGATCTGCTTGCTTTTAAACTTGACCTATATTTTATTAATTAACTTGCCACGTATTTTTTGAATACTTGTGTAACTTACGTGATCTTAATATGAGTCTTAGGGAGGATATTTTTTTCAGGCAGGGCAGATCTGCTATAATTTAAAACCCAAGTTACTTATACTTTTGAACGATGCCTTATCAAAAAGAAGACATAATTAAAAAAATCGGAAGCAACATTAGAAGCTGTAGAAAAGACAAACAGATTTCTATAGAAAAGCTAGCCTTAGAAGCAGGACTGGATTATTCCCAGATTTGCCGGATCGAACGCGGAATAATTAACACCAGCGTATATCAGTTATATCTCATTTCCAAAACCCTGGATGTACCAATCATAACTTTTTTCACAGAAATATAGCCAATACGCATATTATAAATTTATACATAAATGAAAAGACCCCTAAGATTTATTTCCTTGCCTTTACTGGTTATTATGGTTACTGCTTCCTGTAGCAAGGATGAGGCAGAAAAAAAAGAATTTTGTGTAGAGTGCACAATGAAAGAAACTTCTTTAATTAATGGAATAGAGCCGACAGTAACTACGATGACTGTAGAAAACTGCGGATGGAATCAGACAACGCTGGATGCGTATCTTAAAAGCGGCAATACAACTGTCACTTCCAATAATGGGGGTACTACAATTACTATTAAGTTAGAAACTACTTGTCAAAAGAAATAAAGATATTATTAGGCAACTAAGCAATACAGCCAGTAGTATTATCTTAGGAAAACTACCCGTATTGTTATCTTATTGACGTATGCCCTTACGAACATACAACAACCTACCTTGAATAACTGTGTATGCTGTTTTGGAAAACTATTTGATATATATGGGTCGTTTTTCCTATTAAGATACTTAATCAATACCGACTAAAAGAGCATCAATGGAAGAGATTGTTATCCCGTTGAAGCAGTCGTCCTGACACCCGTCTTTTGCATAGCCGCAGGAAGAAATAAGGCCATTATTATTCGTCTCAAAAGTAACCTTCGCGTTTTCTCTTTTCTTGAGCCAATCATTTTTGGCTTTGTCGTAAACTTCGTCCAATGTCATTAAAGAGGATGCAGGCGTCTCCATATTTTTGCCTAGATCACCCTCTTCTTCGCTCCATTCCAGTACATCTTCCAGCTCCCTTCCGGATCTCTCTGCAAACTGGGCAGCGGTCACTTTCATTGCAGCCAGTATTTTCTCCCGGCTTTCCGCATCCCAGCCCCCCGCTGGCCGAAGGATATCATTGAAAGCGTTATACCGGAAGTCCCTGCGCGTCACTACTCCTCGTATCACAGTCAATGTTGTCTGCCAGGAGTAACCAGTCCAGCTTCCGCCAGTAACAACATACCTATATGAATTACTACTCGACTCTCTGAAATTTTTCCAGGCTTTAAAACTTCCCTCAAAACTATTCTCATGTTCAATGTCGCTCTTTTTGCATGCTGTGAAAGACAGAAGCGTAATAAGAAAAAGGAGGTACAGGTTTGGTCGCATAATCGTGTTTTCTTTAAGATTGTCAGTTTGTTAGTTCCATAATAACGCATGAAAAAGCACTTGCGCTACAGGTCACAACAAATTTCTAAGCGATAATCCTCAAATCCTATTTTAACGTAACATCCACGTAGACTGAATGACGACCATAAGTTTCATAAAATGGTTTAAAAACCACGTCATTAATGGTGAACTCCAGTTGCTGGGGATTGCCCTTTATTGACCTACTTATATCGTCGGCATCCAGGCTTACTTTACGCCATTCCTTTCTTGCTTCGGGCTCCTGGACGGCCAGCAGTATCGGTCCATAAAACAAGCTGGCTATGTTCTGCTGGTCCATAACCGGATCCAGATGGAACTGAAAGGGCATTTTCAATTCTATAATATCACCATCTTTCCACGAACGGGCTATTTTCAGGTAACTGCCCGGCAGAGCATGGAGCTGTTGTTCTTTACCGTTAATCTTTACAAAAAACCCGTTGGTTGCCCAGCCAGGCACACGCACATGTATATCGAACTTTCCGCTACCCTTGATAGTCAAACGGGTTTTATCTTCTTCCGGAAAATTTGTTGTCTGCTCAACTGTCACCTTTCGCTCCGTCCATTTTAACGTCGAGGGTATATAAAGATTCACATAAAGCGCCTGATTATCCTTACTTTTAAAATAAATGGCACTTTGCAGCTTGGTACTACTTTCTATTGCGGTACCATTGCAACACGTAAAGCCTGTCATATCAGCATTACCGAATTGTTTAACAGATCCCGGCCTGAGGGGCACGTGATAGGTATTGGCGGGACTATCTTTAGCTACAGAAGCCAGAATATGATTATAGAGGCCTCGCTCATAGTAGTCCATTAACTCTGCACGCTGATCAAAGAGAAACAGGTCGCCGGTCAATTTTAGCATATTATATGTAGCACAGGTTTCGTTCTGCCCTCCTTCAGAGAAGCCATTTTCATACAGCGTTGCCGGCTGAGCAATAAAACATTCAGCATTGGCGGGATTACGTGCTCCTGCTACTCCTCCAATGCTGTACATATAATCGTTGACCGCTTTGTACCAAAAATTATCGGCTACCTTGTAATATTCGGGATTCTGCGATACACGGTACATTTCGATACTCCCTACTATCTGGGGAATATGCTGATTGGCGTGCAAGCCACGGAAAGTATCTACATTTTTGGCCAGTCCGTGCGAATGAGCCTCGTCGCCGAAGAACACTTTGATATTATCGAATAACTGAGCTGTCTTGAGATAATTGGGATTAGCAGTGATCCGGTACAGATGAGCCATCGACTCATTCATGCCGCCGAACTCCCCTGCAATGTACGTATTCCACATCTTTATCAGTGTCTCAGTCGGCAGCTTACTTAGCCGTACATATACCCAGTCACTCATACCAGTAGCTATCGCAAGCGCTTTTTTGTTACCGCTCACTTCATAAACGTCTATCAGGCCAGCTAAAATCTTATGTAATGTATAATAGGGTGCCCAAATCTGGCTCTTCTGACTTCCATACTTCGCCCCTTTTTCCAGCATGATGAACTGGTCCGGAGGGTAAGCGCTGATAAACCCCTTTCCCCAGTTCCAGTAATCAGTTCGGATGCCAGTGTTACTGAGATCTGAATCATATTCTGATTTTCCGGGGCCTTGCGGCACGGCGGCAGGATCAGACACATACGGGGCACCTGCTTCTTTAGCCCTTCCTGATAATTGTGCTAACTCGTAAAGCGAATTTACCATATACTCCATCTTTGCGGAGAAATTCGCCTGAAGTGTCTTGTCATAACCCGTACTGGCATAAGCCTGTGCTATTGCTGTAAGGTAATGTCCTGTAGCATGGCCTCTTAATTTGGTATCCTGACTATCCCATACCCCCAAAGGCTTTGCTCCTTCGGGTTGTTTCTGACCAAAGGCATGGCGGAACATATAGAGAAAAGAGTTAGGATCTGTCTGCGCCAGTGTTTTGATAAATTTGTCACGATTCTCGATAAACTTCGTTGCATGACCATGAGCATCAGTTTGCAGAGAAACTCTGTCCAGTGCAAAAGTCTCCAGCTTTAAACCGGGCGTGGCTGATTTACCAGGCTCCTTTACAGTTACCAGCGCCTTAGGTTGAAAAGCCGTTCCCGCAATACGCCCTGTAACAGTATATTGCCCCGGTTTCAAAACGGCGGTATTGTCGATTGCCGCAGGCCAGATCACACGTACTTCAGGGCCTTTCTTTCCGCTTTGGTATGTACCTCGTATATAACCGGGTAATCGCGGCAAACTTCCCGCTTCGGTTTCTACCTGCACGTCAGGCACATTAACTAAATAAGTATTATAGAGCTGCGCCCGGCCCGAAGGAAATGCTGGCAGATCATCCTCACGCTTAGCAGTTGTGTTTACTGTATTTTCGTTGATGCCGCCTGGTGAATTGTTATAAATTCCGGCAATCTGTCGTCTGCTCAGCGGAACACGATACACACGAAAATCATGGATCATGGCAGCAAGTCCGGGCTCTCCCGGCAATAAGGATCTCCCGATATACAGTAGTCTTTTCTCCTCCGACCGCTCACCAAACACCGTTGTTAACTCCAGAGGGATGTTTTTAGTCTGAGCCACAGGCTTACTATCCACGTACGTAATCATATATTTTGATGGGACATCTATAACTATCGAAAGATGGACCCACTTATTCACTTCTATAGCCGGAGCCACCGCCTCATTTTTACTATCCCCTCCTGTGGAGATTACAGCATAGAAGCCCGCCTGGGCTTTGATCCCCAGAGGTGCGGCAAAAAAATGCCTGGTAGCATCCTTTCCGAAATCAAAGAGCCGCTGGCCGGCCTGCTTTGAGCGCATGTATACCCAGCACGATATACTTAGCGATTCTATATCTGTAAATACACCACCCGGAAGTGTAACGAAGGAAGAATTATCTCCCGGGAGCGACAAAACTTTCCCGAAGCGGCTATCATTGACAAAGTTAACTCCGGCACCATGGGCTTTCGCATGAAAATTATTACGCGACCAGTCTTTCACATCTCCGTTGAACACATAACGTGCGCTCAATCCTGTTTCACCAATTCCATCTAATATCTGATCGCCATTTTGCGCCTTAGCGGTGTTAACACTCTGGATCAAAAAAGTAACAAAAAGCGTGGCATGCAATAATATTCTGTGCATTTTCATATCAAAGATATAAATCCGTGTAAACCAACGCATTCGAACAGACGGTGCATTGTATGATAATTATCTAAAACTATGAATAAGCTTTGTGTTACTCTAAGTTCATTTTAGCCATTATTTATATAATATTAACAGATTGTTATCCAGGGGACTCACTAAGAGTACATGTAAATGGCAGGAAGAATGTAACTCCTCCTTCACTACTAACCATTCAGGCAGGTTGTTAGAGCGCGTCGTTCCCGCCTTTTCGTTCTCTCATTACAATATCTATATACTCCGAAGGTGTAAGTCCAGTCAATTTCCTGAAAGCAGCGTAAAAGGGGGTACGGGAAGAAAAGCCGGCGTCGGCCGCCAGTCCTTCAATACTAAACTTCTTCCAGCCGGCTTCTCCGCAAATCTGAGCTTTCACATACGTTATTCGCTTTTCATTGATATAATCGGTAAAGCGCTGCCCCGAATGCGAATTTAGGGCTTGCGATAATTGGTAAGGATTCACTCCGAGGGAATGAGCCACATCAGCGATTTTAATCCCTTTTATCCGGAACATACCCGTTTGCGCCATAAGTTCATCGAGTTGTTCAATCATGCCGGCAGCTAAATGGCATTCTTTTGGTTTTGTTACAGCCGTCGCCACCTCGCTCCTCTGCTCCTCTTTAACGACATAGTTTTCTGTTGAGAAAGATTCCGCGCGGGCAGCGCCGTACAAAAAATCGGGAGTCGAAAAGATGTAACCTGACAATACCATAGCGCCAGCCAAAAAAAACAGCATCGTATTCTCTACGACATCGGCTGCGATCCCCGGTGCATATTGATACCCTTCCAATAACAAGGCGCTGCTTGCGATAATATTACAGAAACACAGCATCACACTTAATATTGTAACAAATAGCGGCTTCCGGGATATACCGTTCAAGCTGAATTTGTCCTCCATCCGAAACATTAACCTGCACTGAAAAAAAACATATACAGGCCAGACGACCATACGCAAAATATAATGTGAAGCAGCAGGCATCAACAACCCTCTGGCAACAACAACAATAGCTGATTCATCCTGAAGGATCATCTGGGCATCATGATATTTCACCTGCAGGGGGGTAAAGATCCAATAAGGAATCAGATCTGCTAACGAAAACAAAAAAAGCAGGCCGTGACGCCAGTCACCTGGTCTGAAGTGAGTTTCTCCAAAATAAAAGCTGCGTGCATAAAAAAACAGTAAGGGTGGAACCAGGTAATAAAAGGGTGCAACCGTACGCAGGATGAAAGCATAATTGGCTAACAACCCCGTTTTTTGCAGCAAAACAAACAATACATGCCATCCCATTATGAAAAACACCGTTCCCAGTAACCGTTTCCTGAAACGTTCTTGAGAGGAATTGCACCATAATATAAAGCCGCTGACCAGCAATATAAAGTTAAGGCCACAAAGGGCCCAATCAACAATAAAATGCATGTTGGTACAAAAATAACAACCGAAGGCCAAATTAACGACGGCGTGCGTAAAAACGTCTAAAACAACGTGGACACCAGAACCGCCTTGTCAGAAACGGAAAAAATGTCTTCACGAACGCGCTACGGCGAATACGGTAATCGGTAAGATTTCCGCATCGTGGGCACAAAGCAGTAACAGGTTGTTTAGTAGAATCAGGTAAGGATCCGTTCTCCCCTTTAAACGGATCTGAATTGAGAGCATTGGTCATACTAATGAGAAATAGAACCTTTATAAATATGTTGCAACAAATATATCAAGGACTGTCCTTTTTTTGCGTCACAAACATGTTCTATGTTACAAAAACGAACATTTTGAGGGCTGTTTTAAAAGAACATAGCGGAATGAACATCCACAACGGCGACTATGAGACCCCGGGCAGTTTCGTATGAAGACCGGTTTGACTATCGTGCGAAACCGCAGAGGCACGCCTTTATATAAGTAAATGAACTCAACGCTGCCTTTTCAAACCATTGATGAGAAGCGAATTGACGCAGAATTTGTACCTTTAAATACAATATATGCTGCAAGGAGGATACCTTCAGCATATAAATAGTAGCGAGTTCCAGAAAAACATTGTAGTTGAATAAACTTACCTTTTAGATAAAATTCCAAACCAATACTGAGATGAATCATACCTGTTTAAAACAAATTGTATATAAGGACCTCGTACTGCCTCTGTTCATTTTATTCATATCCGTTGCATCATTTAGTGCCAGAGCCGGCGATGTCCCCCTTACATTAAAAGGCAACAGGTTTGTAACGTTCTGTATAATGATAAGGACCACTCCGTGGGAAGTCTCGAGGGATGTGAAGCTTCATCCCCGCGATGAAGCCAGCTGGCATACGCTTGATGGAGTACGATCATTAAGAGAGGCCTTCGCCAAAAACAACCCGGATGGAAGGCTTACCTGGGGCTTCACCTTAAATGCACTGGAAGATCAACGACAGAACTATCGTGAAATACGCGAATATGTCGTCGAATGTCAGAAGAAGTATCACGACGAAATCTCATATTTCCCCGGCTATTTTCCAGCTATGTATCTTCCCCGTGAAAGGATAAACCGCGAGATGTCCGAGGCAATACAGATTATTTCGAAGTTAGCAGGGAATGGTTATCGTCCTCAGTCAATCATCGGTGGCTTCTTGTCGGCCGATAACTTAAAATACCTTGCCGAAAAAGAAAATATCCATACCGCTCATGCCGTCATCTGGAGTCAGCACAATATAGACGGAGGGGGAGCAGATGGTTCTCCATCCTATCCTTTTTATCCATCTTCAGAGCATTTTTGCAAACCGGCCCAAGGGAAAAAAGACTTTATCGACTGCGTAAACCTTGACGGCTGGACAATGGACTTCCTTTGTGCCCGGCGCAGCGGATCTATCGGTCATGGGATTGAAGGGTATAACAGTCGCCGGGGCGTTGGTCCAATCGAAACGTATATAGGCTGGGGGCTTGATTTAGGTCATCGCGAGGTGATGCATACACAGTCTATTCACTTTGACAAGGGATTTGAACTGAACAACTTTGGATGGGTAACCAACATCTGGGAGGCTCAACTGGTACATGAGGTTGGAAAAAAATTCATCTGCAAGGCTCTTGAAATGTGGGTTACGGATACAAAGAAACGTTGGCCTGATACCCATTTCGTAACCTTCGGGGAATTCGGCGAGATCTGGAGAAAGGAAAACAAATCAAATGACGACTGGAATTATAAATTTGAAGAACGCGGGTCAGGGCTGGGCGATTCATATAATAATCTTGAAATAAAATGGTTTATGAACAAATCGTTCCGGTTAGCCTTGTTACGCGACTGGCACAATAACACGGCAGCGCATGTAATCGATTTTACCAGGTATGATCTGAAAGCTCAGGAGCCGGCTGACCCTACACCGCAAAAACCGGCGAAGGACTGGAGCCTTATGAACAGGATAAATCAAAAGGGACTGCGGGAACAGGATAAGCCTAAGCTTCTGAAGGAACTTGAAGAAACTGATCAGTTACTTATAAAAAAGTACTATCCTGAATTATTTACGGAATAGGATGTTCGCACGAGGCGTTCCTGAACCTTAAAACAGCCCTGAATAAATTATTTTATATGCAGCTTTATATAAACTTGCATATTAAACAAGTTTGCACTAGGTTAGTAAAACCTTTTAGCAACCATTTATGGATATGACAAGCATTAACAAAATGACCAAAAAAAGTGCATTCACTTTCTTATTTATATTGTCTTTCGCCAGCCTGCTGGCCAAAGCTCAAAATGTGAAACCTGGCAAAGAGCCGGTGGATTACGTAAATCCATACATTGGCAATATCAGTCATTTGCTTGTCCCCACGTATCCAACTATACACCTTCCAAACAGCCTGCTGCGTGTTTATCCCGAAAGAGCAGACTTTACAGGAAACCAGGTCAGTGGCCTACCCGTCATTGTAACCAGTCACCGGGGAGCATCGGCCTTTAACTTAAGCCCTTACCTGGGTGAAGAAAGTGGTTTGAATAACGTGGTAAATTATGGTTACGACAATGAAATTGTGAAACCTTATTTCTATCAGGTTGACCTCGACGACTACGGAATTAATGTACAATTTGCGCCCTCTCATCAGTCAGCTATCTACCAGATCGCTTTTCCTAACTCAGAAAAGCAGGCTTACCTGATCCTTAACTCGCGTAACGGCGAAATGAAGGTAGATGGAAATACTGTCAGCGGTTATCAGTCGCTGGGGAACAACACAAGGGTGTTTGTTTACATGGAGACCGATTTAAAGCCCGTCCTTACAGGGATTCTAACCGCACAAAAACTAAATTCGGATATAAAAGCAGCAAGTGGAAAAGACGCCTGCGTCGCATTGAAATATCCTTCGAATACAAAGCAGATAAAGGTAAGGTATGGTATTTCTTTTATCAGCATTGAGCAGGCAAAACGAAACCTGCAGCGCGAAATCAAAGATTACAATATTGAAAAAGTAGCCGGTGCAGGGAGAAGTATATGGAATAAAACCCTGAATAAAATAGCAATAGAGGGCGACAATGAAAATCAGAAGACCGTATTTTATACCTCGCTGTATCGCACTTACGAACGCATGATCTGCATTTCCGAAGATGGCAAGTACTTCAGCGCTTTCGACGGAAAGGTACACGACGATAAAGGCCTTCCATTTTATACTGACGACTGGATTTGGGACACCTACCGGGCAACTCATCCTCTGCGTGCCATCATTGAACCCGAAAAAGAGCAGCATATGATCAATTCGTTTATTCGGATGGCTGAACAGATGGAAAATTTTTGGATGCCTACATTTCCGGAAATCAACGGTGACAGCAGGAGAATGAACTCAAATCACGGCGTGGCTACCGTTATTGACGCATACAACAAAGGATTGAGAGGCTTCGACCTGGAAAAGGCGTACCTTGCATGCAAAAACGCAATCACACAAAAAACACTGGCACCATGGTCGCCAAAGAAAGCCGGGGCGCTCGACAGCTTCTATAAGGAACATGGCTACATCCCGGCTTTACCTCCCGGCGAGCAGGAAACCATTCCCGAAGTTCACTCCTGGGAAAAACGTCAGCCGGTAGCCGTTACCCTCGGTACTGTTTACGACGAGTGGTGCTTATCGAAAATTGCAAAGATTCTGGGGAAGGAAAATGATGCTGCCTACTTTGCGCAGCGAAGTCTCAATTATCATAAGGTGTTTAACACCGAAACAAAGTTCTTTCACCCTAAAGACAAAGACGGAAAATTTATAGAACCATTCGATTACAGATTTTCAGGCGGCATCGGCGCACGCGAGGCTTACGACGAGAACAACGGGTGGGTATACCGCTGGGATGTACAGCATAATATAGGCGACCTCGTAAAGATGATGGGCGGCAGGGATTCTTTCGTTAACGAACTGGAACGGATGTACAGTACCCCTCTTGGCAAAGGAAGGCCTGATTTTCATCACATGTTCGGCGACCATACAGGGATCGTCGGCCAATACTCAATGGGCAACGAACCAAGTATGCACATTCCTTACTTATATAATTACGGAGGGCAGCCCTGGAGAACACAAAAACGTGTTCGCTCGTTATTAACTCAGTGGTTCAGGAACGATTTAATGGGAATACCCGGCGACGAAGATGGCGGAGGCTTAACTTCATTTGTGGTTTTTTCCTCTTTGGGATTTTATCCTATAACTCCCGGCTTACCGATGTATGTAATAGGAGCGCCGATGTTCAAAAATGCCAAAATAGATATCGGCAATGGAAAGACCTTCGAAGTGTCGTGTTTAAACTATTCACCCGAAAATAAGTTCATTCAATCTGCTAAACTTAACGGGAAGGTCTGGAACAAATCCTGGTTTTCACACAAGGAACTAATGCGGGGAGGCAAGCTTGAGTTTGTTATGGGAAAACATCCCAATAAGCTCTGGGCCTCAACTGAAGATGCCTTACCCCCTTCTTTTAGCATGCCGGATTAAACTTATCCAAAGTTCTTAACCTGTAAATTAAAGGCGTTTCGGATCGAGCGGTTCAGTTTTTTCTGATGGTTATCTGCTGTCAGCTTATCAAGGCTGCTTAACACATATAACCCCACCTGCGCATTTTCTATATATCCTCTTTGAAATCCAGGTGAAAGAGCAGCGATATAATCAAGTTCCTGCATCAGGAAAGCAGCAGTGGCTTCTGCCTGCTTATTCGCTTCCTCTATTTGATGGAGTGCATACAGGTTTTTAACCGTATACAACCGTGCAAGGGTATCAGAAACTGTATAATTCCTTACCGGAAGCTCATCCAGGCTTTTCTTCATGATATCCTTAGCTTTATCCGCTTTCCCTTCGCTGATCAGGTTATTTGCAAGGGTGTTATTAAAACCCCAGGTGCTGTTTATTATCCTCCTGCTTTCGGGATCCAGATAAGCAGCCTTCTTAAATGCT
This sequence comes from Arcticibacter tournemirensis, assembly GCF_006716645.1. Lineage (NCBI taxonomy): Bacteria > Pseudomonadati > Bacteroidota > Sphingobacteriia > Sphingobacteriales > Sphingobacteriaceae > Arcticibacter > Arcticibacter tournemirensis. The sequence continues at coordinate 190,475 of NZ_VFPL01000002.1, forward strand.
TTATAGTCGAGCTTAGTCATAACGTTATTGTACATTACGTCCGAATTGGTACGCTCTGACTTGTCCTTACCGTCATCTTTGGTTTTAAATGGAATTAAGCGATAAGCATAGCCCTCAAGGTAAAGATATTTATCCAGTCCCAGATAGGTATCCTCCGACACCGAGGTGGCGAAATATACCGGACGTTTCCAGTTATTGGTCGCCAGAATATCAAACATTGCCAGATCTGCTTTCGTGGCATACGACTTCTTAAATTCCCACTCTATTGCAGGAGCCAGTCTGGATCTCTCCTCAGGTTTCACCGTTCGCGTATTCACTACCTGATCGCTGTCGATCGTAATTTTGAGCCTTTTTGTCGGCAAAAAATTCATAAAGCTTCCGTCATTCATTTGCACCTGGTCATTTTTGTTGTCGGAAGTGAGTACAGCTAACAGCTCCTTTAATTCCACGCTGTCCTGAATCCCATAGTCTACATAAGGCAGATAATCCCTTAAGCCGTCGACATATTTTTCTTCAGGCATGCTAATGGGAAGTGGCGCCGACCGGTTCAACTGTTTCTTCATCTGGTTAATGTAGGCATCGCCAGATAAAAACTGGATACAGACCACCCGCACATCCGTTCTGATTCCTTCGACCTCCTGAGCATACCATAGAGGATAGGTATCGTTATCCGCATTGGTGAAAAGAATGGCGTTGGGAGCACATGAGTTCAGGTAATTCCTGGCCCAGTCGCGGGCAGTTGTTTTCTGCGAGCGGTCATGATCATTCCAACCCTGAGTACCCATCAACACAGGAACAGCGACAAAGCAAATTACGGCGGCAGAAACCATGCTCCATCTCGCGGGAGTCACTTTAGCGAATACATCTTTAAGCGCTAATACGCCAAAGCCTATAAAGATAGCAAAGGTGTAGAACGAACCAGCATAGGCGTAATCCCTTTCCCTTACCTGGAGAGGATCCTGGTTAAGATAGAGTATGATCGCTAAACCCGTAAAGAAAAACAATGTACATAAAACAATGCTGCTGTATTTATTTTTGCGGCTCAACCAGATCAGTCCGGCTATGCCGATGATAAAGGGCAAACCAAAATACCGGTTATGAGCTTCATTGGCCTTAATCGTTTGAGGCAGATTGGTTTGGCTGCCCAGGTGCAGCGCATCCAGAGGCTGTATTCCCGTCACCCAGTTACCGTTCACGATTTCGCCCTGGCTCTGTATATCGTTCTGGCGACCCGAAAAGTTCCAGAGAAAATACCGCCAGTACATAAAACCAACCTGCCAGGTACTGAAAAACCTGAGATTATCGGCAAATGTGGCGTTATCTTTCTCCCCTATATTCAACCAGTTCCGGTAGTAGGTGTCATGTCCTGGTTTCTGACTGTAGATTCTTGGGAAAACCATATTCTTATCAAAAACAGACTCATATGTGTTTCCTGATATCTCATATTTTGTTTTCCCCTTTCTGTAAGTATTGCCGGTTACTTTGTTCTCCATCAGCTTCGCATCAAATGTGTTTCCATAGAGCAGGGGCGTTGATCCGTAATTCGATCTCCCCAGATAACCGTAAAGTGAAAAAATATTATCCGGGTTACTCAGGTTGATAGCAGGCTTGGCATTTGCCCGGATCAGGATCATAAAGTATGAGCTAAAACCCAGCAGAAGAAAGGTCAGACAAATCAATCCGAGGTTAAGTTTGTACTTCCTTGTCCTGATAGAATAGTAGATTGCCCACCTTATGGTTCCTGCAAGCAGCAGCAGGAAAAACAAAGCGCCGGATCCGAACGACAGACCTAAGGAGTTTACAAACAACAGGTCAAATTTCGCGGCAAGCAGCACGAGATACTGCAGGATTACAAACTGTACCAAAGCTACAATAATGCAGCCTGCGAGCAGAGCCTTGATCAAGCCGTAGGTAGTAACATTTTTGGACTGCCTTAGATAATAAACAAGTGCAATCGCTGGGATCACCAAAAGACTTAAAAGATGCACGCCCGTTGAAAGCCCCACGATAAAGGCAATAAAGACAAGATAACGATCGGTTTGCTGGTTTTCCCATTTCAATATTGCCCAGAACGTCACAGCTGTAAATAAAGCCGAAAGGGCATACACTTCCGCTTCAACAGCAGAAAACCAAAACGTATCAGAAAAGGTAAATGCGAGCGCTCCAATCACTCCTGCAGTAAAAATATGCGTGGCCTTGCTCTTGATCTTTTCCTTTCTGTACACCTTAAGGGCAAGAGCAGTGATCGTCCAGAATAAAAACATAATCGTGGCTGCGCTGGCTAAAACGGCGCTGAAATTAACCCAGTATGCAACTTTGCTTACGTCGCCAAAAGCCAGAAGACTGAAAAGATTTGCAATCATGAGGAATACCGGGGCCCCCGGCTGGTGTCCTACCTGCATCTTATATGATGCTGCAATAAATTCTCCGCAGTCCCAGAAGCTCACGGTAGGCTCCATTGTTAGCCAGTAAGTCAGTAAGGCAATACCAAACAGAACAAAGCCCAGGGCATTATTCATGCGCCGGTATGCCCGTTTCTCTTCCTGCGTATTGACCAGCTCATTGAATTCGTTATTTACCATAACCTGGATCTCGCGAATATCAAATTTAGAGGAGGCTTGTTCTTCGAGTCCCGTAATAATATGATCATAAAGTTCATGGAACACATCCTCATTGATCGACGACTCCTTCAGAAGACTGCGTATTTCCTGTTGCTGCCCGGTGTTCGGTTTCATGATAGTTTGGGGTTAAGGTTGAGTAATAACTGCAGATTACCAATAAAGCTTTTCGCTTCTTCAAGCTTACTTTCCACTTCTTCAAGCCCTTCTTTCGTAAGCGAATAGTACTTTCTGACACGGTTCTCTACCATCTCGGTGCTCGTACTCAGAATCCCCTCTGCCTCCATCTTGTGGAGTGAAGGGTACAAAGAACCTTCCGTCAGCTTGATTTCCCCGTTCGTAATTTCTTTAACTTTTTGGGTGATCTCATAGCCATACATCTTTTCATTCTCCTGAAGCAGTTTTAAAATAATCGTCTGCAAGCTGCCTTTTAACATTCCATTGGTACTCATTCTGCAAATATATAGCTTTCTTTTATACATAGAAAAATTATGTATATTGATTTTAAGCTACTTACCAGTTTTATAGCAATCTTAGTACAGAATTATTATATTGATGATGAAATAATGATCTCAAAGATCACCCCTGTAAAGTGCGTCGGCAGCTCTTCAACTTTTCCATCAGATCACCTACTTTAAAAGGTTTAGAGATAAAATCATCCATTCCGGCCTTCAGGCAATCTTCTTTGTCCTCAACCATAGCGTTCGCAGTCATCGCTATAATTACAGGCTGGTTGACAGAGAGCTCCCGTATCTTTCTGGTTGCTTCAAGTCCATCCATTTCGGGCATGCGAACATCCATCAGGATAAGATCATATACATTTCCATCGTTCATACGGATCACTTCCAGACCGTTTTCGGCAAGATCAGGCTGATAACCGAGTTTCTTTAAAACCGTGATAATCAGCTTCTGGTTTATCAGATTATCCTCAGCAACCAGAATACGAAGAGGTGTCTCTGTCGCGAAATGAACAGAAAGAACATTAGCGGCATTCGCGTTTTCAGGAACCGACTTATCTATGGGCCGCTCAAATGCTTTCTCTAGACCGACAAGTAACTTACTAACCGAAACGGGTTTAATAACAATTGAAGAAAAAAGATCCGGGTGTTTTGATTCCACTCTATTTCTTAAAGAACTCAGCAGGATCACAGGAACAAGGTTATTTATTTCTTTTATTCTTTGGCTCGTGGTGATACCATCCATCCCGGGCATTTGCAGATCGGTAATAACTAAGTCCAGATCCTTTGTTCCGGTAAATATCCGCAACGCTTCTTCTCCCGACGCCGCTGTAAACACATAAAGCTTATGCGCTTCTAACTGTCTTTTAAGTATATTAAGATGGGTCTCATTATCATCTACGATGAGTATCTTTTTGCCCTTAAATAGCTTATCAAACGGCATGCTATTTAAATCATCTGTACTGCCAGAAACCTTCGACTTAATCGTAAAACAAAAAGAAGCGCCAGCACCAGCTGTACTTTTTACAGATATTTCACCGCCCAGCAGCTTAGTTAACCGCTCACTGATCACCAGGCCTAATCCCGTTCCGCCAAACTTTCTTGTAGACGATGAATCAATCTGCGAGAAAGCATTAAACAATTTTGAAATATTTTCTTCAGAAATGCCAATTCCTGTATCCCTGACTTCAAAACACAGTTCTACCTCTTCGTTTTTCAGCGTTTTTCCCAGAGTCACTGCTACAAGTATCTCGCCTTCCTTAGTGAATTTCGACGCATTCCCTACCAGGTTTATCAGAATCTGGCGAAGTCTGAACCTGTCGGAGAAAATGAGAGAAGGAACCTTTGGATCAATCAGATACATTAACTCGACACCCAATTGTGCTGTTTCGTGAGAGAATAAACTCAACACCTCTTCTATACACTCTCTGAGAGAAAAATACTGACAATCAAGGCCCATTTTTCCTGATTCTATTTTAGAAAAGTCAAGAATGTCATTAATGAGCGTTAACAACGCCTCGCCACTTGTATTAATGGTTTCTGCATACCCGCGCTGCTCATGATTAAGGGGCGTTTCGAGCAAGAGTGACGCTGTACCAAGAACACTGTTCATCGGCGTCCGGATTTCATGACTCATTGTAGCTAAAAATGTACTTTTCGCCTGATTGGCCATTTCTGCTTCTTTTCGGGCTTCCTCTGCCTTTTTCCGGGCTTTCTGCTCCTGTTCCTGCTGCTTCAGGAGCTGTAAGTTCATTGTATACAGCTGGTCGGATTGTGAATGAAGCTCTTCGGCCTGCACTTGCAGCTCCTCCGACTGAGCCTGAAGTTCCTCCGATTGAGTTTGTAACTCACGATTTAAATGTCGCAAGTATTCAGCCTGCCTGCTTATTTGCTCCGTTCGCTGCTGAACTTGTTTTTCGAGCCGGGCCTTCTGTTTTTTTATCAGATCAATCCTGAAACGATAGAATGACCATGCGCCAAATCCTATTAGCGTAACAAGCGACAGTCTGAACCACCATGTCATCCAGTATGGCGGTAAAATTACAATCTTAATAGAAGTATCCCTGTTATTCCATAAGCCCTCGTTATTTGAAGCCTTCACACGGAATATATAGGTTCCGGGATTAAGATTGGTATAGGTTGCTTTTCTTTCATTCCCTACATAATTCCAGTCCTTATCAAAACCTTCAAGGAAATACGCATATTGGTTCTTTTCAGGAATAGTAAAGTTCAAAGCAGCAAACTGGATCGTAAATACAGATTGAGAATGAGATAAATGTATTTCCCTGGCGCTCAAAATGCTTTCCTTCAAGGGTGAGTTCTTTTGCCCGACAACGACTTTTCTGTTAAACAACTGAAAATCGGTAAGAACTACCGATGGGATATTAGTGTTACGGGCCAGGGAAGCCGGATGAAATATATTAAACCCGCTCACCCCACCGAATATTATATCTCCATTCTTCGCTTTTAAGCCGGCGCCAACATTGAATTCGTGACTTTGTAAACCGTTATGAACATTGAAGTTTCTGTAGCTTTCCTTTTTAGGGTCAAAACAGGTGATCCCCTGGTTGGTGCTTAGCCATATCCTTCCTTGTTCATCACCACTAATATAGTTTATTACATTATTGATCAGACCTTCCTCCTCCGTGTACGACTTAAATCTTTTTGTATGGGGATCAAAACGGTTTACTCCTCCTTCCATCGTACCGACCCACATAGTGCCATTTTTGTCTTCATAAAGCGAGCTTACCACATTGCTGCTAAGACCGCTGTTCTGGCTATTTAATCTCGTAACCTTCTTTGTTTCAGGACTGACTATACTGATACCACTTGAATAGGATCCTACCCAGATATTTCCGCCTTTATCCTCACGCAATGCCTGTACAGTATTATCGCTAATGCTATTATTATCAAGAGAATTATGAACGTATTTTTCAACAATGCCGGTCTTTTTGTCTAAAACATTAACTCCCCCGCCATCGGTACCTATCCAGATCCGGCCCCTTCTATCCTCTATCAGAGCATACACCGCAATGCTGTTGATATCGGAAATTCCCTTCCCCACTTTATAATGATGAAAAGTACCGTTTCGGGGATTAAAGCTGTTTAGTCCTGTGTCATACGTACCTATCCATATCAGGTCGCTCTCCTTGTCCTTGAGTAACACAGATATATAGTTGCTGCTAAGGCCATATTTATCGTGAGTGTGCCTGTAAAAAGTGAAGGTCCCGCGCGACCGGTTAAAGTATTGCAGACCACCGTCGGTTCCTATATAGAGATTGCCTGACGCGTCTTCAGCAAAAGCTCTTACTACATTGTCGGCATTATTCTCGTTCCCGCTGCTAGCCTTGTAAGACGGAAAAAAAGACAGATTCTTATCGTATTTATTCACACCTTCGGAAGCTGTTCCTACCCATAAAATACCCTGTGGGTCTTCGAGAATAGAATAAATACCGTTGTCCGGAATCCAATTTTTATTACTTACACTTTTGTTTATAGGGACAAAAGTCCTTTTCCTGGTGTCAAACAGGTGAAGCTTAGTCTCCGTGCCTACCCAAAACCGATCTCTGCCACTCTTGGAGATACAATTAATCGGATTGGTTTCATAGCTTGTATTATTATCCGACTCTGTGTTAAAACGTAAGAACTTACCTGTTTCCCTGTTCAGCAAGTTTAATCCGGCTCCTGTACCAACCCATAGCTGTCCGCTTCCGTCTTCTCCTATTACGTTTACCGAATTATTGCTTATACTATTTATGTCTGCGCGGCTGTAATAGAAATGCTGGAACTTGCCATTTTTTTCATCGAGCAGATTTAAGCCTCTGGAGGTTCCTACCCACATTTTTCCTTTAGAATCCTGAAAAACAGCATAAACCCGGGGGTTGCTTAAGCTGCCCGGATCAGATGTTTTAAGATAACGTTTAAACGTTCGGGTTTTCCTGTTATATACATTTAGCCCCGATTCGGTGCCAACCCACAGCCTGTTCCGCCTGTCTTCGTAGATAAACGTGATCCGGTTGCTGCTTAACGATTTCTCATCCCCTGCTTTTTCTCTGAAGTTTGTAAAAGAGTTGGTTTTTTGATCATATCTGCTCAACCCGCCAATACGCGTTCCTATCCATATGTAACCGTCTTTCGTCTGATACAGGGCTGTTATATTGTTGGCCGGCAAGCTTTCAGGATCATTTTTCTTGTATCTATAAACAGTAAAGCTATACCCATCGTATTTATTCAGGCCGTCCTGAGTACCGAACCACATAAAACCATACTGATCTTTCAGCATACACTGAACAGAATTCTGAGAAAGGCCGTCTGAAGTATTGATCTGGGTAAAATTCAACAACGCTTCCTGAGAAAACACCCCCGACAAACAGGATATCAATAAAACACCGACAAAAATAAACTCCCTATATAATCTCATCCAGGTTCTCTTAGACGCACCTTAAAAACTTAAGGTATCGGTTAAAGGAGGTGAATAGCACTTTATCTCCCTGCTAAGGTTCAGTTGAAAAGATTTATCATACATTCCCTCAAATGAATAATATCTTAAAAAGCCGCGATTCCTTTTTCTATCCCGGCAATACGAGCAATTTACTAAAACTTTTACTATCAAACAAAATAGGCAACAGGTATTATTTTCAAAAGAAAAAACCTATCCAGTTTTACTTCAGATGCCTTTATTCAGGAATAAAACGGAATCATCCAAAGCAATTTGCCTGCTTCAAACACATCCTCCTCTGCAGGCAATGTAACAAAACCCTCCGCCTTCACAAGGCCAGTCAGGTCACCAGACCCCGATCCGGTTACCGGTACGGCCTCCAAAACGCCCGCTATATTTCTCAGAGAAACCATCAGGTGATAAGAGAGCCTGGGTTTAAAAGCAACAGGTTCAGCCAGCCTGACGGGGACATACACTACAGGGGTTTCAAGTGATTGGCAGAGCCAGTACCGGAAGTAAAGATGATAGCACACAAAAGTCGACACCGGATTACCAGGAAAGCCAAACACCAATTTCCCGGATTCGAAGCTGCCGAACAGAATGGGCTTGCCGGGTTTCTGAGCCACTCTATGAAACACGGTATTTAAGCCAAGGGAAAGCAACACTTCAGGCAGGAAGTCAAACTTCCCCTTAGATACAGCGCCCGAGAGCAAAAGAACATCGAATTGTTTAACAATAGCTTTGAGTCCATCAGTCAAAATGAATTTGTCATCCGGAAAATGGAATACTTCTGCACGAATACCTTCAGTCATCAACGCAGATGCGATCATGTGCACATTTGATCTCCGCACCTGGAATGGTTCAGGTGTTGCCTCAACATCTACAAGCTCATCGCCGGTAGAGCAAACAGCCACAGTCGGAGTCCTCTTCACGACGACCTTATTTTTGCCTGTTGAAGCCAAAACGCCAATATGAGAGGCGTTAATCCTTACGCCTTTCTCAATAAGTAAACTTCCAGCCTTGCTGTCAGTACCCCTTAAATGCACGTTCTGGAACTTCCTTACTGTATCGGCTTTAATGAAAGCTTTTCCTTCACCGATAAGAATATCTTCATAAGGTATAACACCATCTGTACTTTGGGGCAATACAGCCCCGGTCATTACTTCGATACATTTATGCGGATCGTCAAGAACCTGAACCCGGTCACCCGCCGCCTGAATTTTCTCTAAAGCAAACGACCTTCTGCCTTGTTCAAATGAGGTTACATTGATAGCGATTCCATCCATAGTAACCCTGTCGTAAGGAGGGAAGTCGCGGTCCGCCTGGATGTCTTCTGCCAGGATCCGGTGAAGGGCATCAGACAGCGACACCTCTTCAGTTCCAAAATCTTTCTTGAACGACTCAATCTTTTCAAGAGCTTCTTGTACAGAAATCATTTTATACATCAATTCCGTTAGTGTATTTTAACACCAGTTTTACTCCAATATAAGCAACCAGTACCCCTGTCAGCGCCTTTAGCAGCCCTGGTCTTACTATTTTAAGACTGAGCCTGGTACCAACCTGTCCACCAAGAAAAACAGCGGTAAGCAGCGGCAGCATCAGCTGTATATTAAACGTAAAGGTTCCTCCGCTCGCCTGCCCGGCCAGCCCGGCTATAGAATTCACAAGAATAAAAAAACTCGCAAGCGCAGCAATCTTTTTCGGAGTATCCCAGCTCATTAAGTTGAGTACAGGCGACAGAAGAATTCCTCCCCCGATACCCACAAGTCCTGAAAGAAATCCCGCAGCTGCGCCAAGTACCGCATTGACTGGCAAGGAGGAGACACGGTTACCCAATCCCGGTTCAGCCGGCCGGGTTTGTGTATACAGTTGCATGATGAGTAATAATCCCGACAGCGTAAGCACACTTCCCAGACAAATGAAAAAGGACTTCTGGCTAAGGTGAATAGTGGCAGCTACAAAAGCCGCAGGAATACTACAGATAGCCAGGGGAAGAAATTTCTTTTTATCGAAATAACCATTTTTCATAAAGAGGTACGAACTGCCAGCAACAACTACCAGATTACAGAACAGAGCAGCTGTTTTAATAGCCGAAAAATCACCTATAAAAAGGGACAGCAATGCAAGGTAACTTGACCCTCCACCAAAGCCGGCTGAAGAATATAATGCAGCGATAATAAAAAAGCCGATGCAGATCAGAAAAACAGTGTGAATGTCGGGCATCAATATTCTATAAATTCATCATTAAAATGGCTCATCCAGCTTTCCATTCCGCCCCGGAGGTTATAAACCTTTGTGTTTTTTCTCTGCTGCAAGATTTCCGCTGCTTTAAGGCTTCTCCCTCCCATCTGGCAAAACGTTACCAGGGGAACATTTGCAGGCAATTCCATTTCAAATTTGTTTAACTGAGCCAGAGGAACGGAAAATGCATGCATGAGATGTCCGCTTTCATATTCGAAAGTTTCCCTCACGTCCACCAGTAGAAATTTTTTACCTTCCAGGTACCATTCATGCAGGTTCTGCGGGGATAAGTCATTTACCGTTTGACAAGCAAACTCATAACTATCCCGCAAACGATCAATATTCTGATTTTCAGGGCTGGCCTTCAGCCTGACCTTATATTCATTACCACTTAAAAAATCAACAATCTTAAGGCTGCCGGAAAGAGTCCTGCCTATGCCTGTAATCACTTTAACGGCCTCCAGGGCTTGTAAAGATCCGACGATACCGGGCACTATACCAAGTACGCCGGCTTCGTTACAGTCTGGCACTTCCCCGGGCGACGGCTGTTCGGGATAAAGACAGCGATAAGTAGGCCCGCCCTGGTAATTAAAAACACTTAGCTGGCCTTCATACTGCTGAACGGCCCCATAAATAAAGGGCTTGCCGGCAATAACACAAGCATCATTAATAAGATAACGACTCGCAAAATTATCAGTGGCATCCACTACAAGATCAACAGCTTCGATCAAACTTAAGGCATTCTCAGGTGTAAGCATCCAGGGATGCCATTCGATCTTTACCAGCGGATTCAATTCTGCCAGCTTCTTCGCAGCCACTTCTGCCTTTAGCTGCCCTACTTCCGGAGTGGAGTAGAGAACCTGCCGCTGTAAATTACTAACGCTGATGCGATCTCCATCCGCAATAACGATCCGGCCAATACCCATACCCACCATGTACTGAAGAACAGGGATGCCCAGTCCCCCGGCTCCCACCACAAGCACAGAAGCAGCCTTTAGCTTATCCTGTGCCGCCGGGCCAAACCCCTTAAGGCGGATCTGCCGGGTGTATCTCGTATCATCATCGTTCATTTTGAATTTCGCATTGTCCATTTCAGTTAGCCCCCCAATACCGACATTGATTCTTTCAGCGTTTTTACATTCCGGTCTTCGGCTTCGAAGCCATCTTTAGCGCGTTGGGATACCGCCAGCAAAAGAGCATCCTCTATCTCCGATCGTGTCGCCCCGTCCCTTAACAGATCGCGAAGATTCGTTGCTGGAGGGCCATAAAGGCAAGTCCTTAATTCTCCTGTTGCCGACAGGCGTATCCTGTTACAGGTACCACAAAACGTCCTGCTGAAAGAGGCAATAATACCGAACGATCCTTTGTAAGCCGGAATCCTGTAATTCTCCGAAGTGGAATGGGGTTCATTCTCCAGCCTTATGATTTCCGGATAATTACCTGCTATGTAATTATATATACTACGATGGTTCCAGTTTAGCACGTCGAACTCGCTGCTTCCGTTAAAAGGCATCTCTTCCAGAAACCGCACTCTGAGAGGATAATCCCTCGTCAGTTCAACAAACGGAATGATATCTTCCACATTTTTTGCTGCCGAGATAACACAATTCAGCTTTACCTCGAAGCCGTCGGAAAGAAGCCTGAGAATGCAAGAGTAAACAGAATCGAAGTTGTCCCGTCTCGTGATCTGAAAAAAACGCGCCCGGTCGAGGGAATCAATACTCACATTTATTTTCCGGATCCCGGCTTTCTTCAGCAGTGCAATGTATTCAAACGACAAAGTACCGTTGGTGGTCACTGTAATTTCTTCAAGTCCCGGCAGCGTACTCAGCTCTCCTAAGAACGGCATTATACCATGTCTTACAAAAGGCTCCCCCCCGGTAATCCTGATTTTGGAAACCCCCAGATCACAGAATATTTCCGAAAGAAATAACAGCTCATCATAGGAAAGCAGGTCCTTTCTCGCCGCAAAATCCATTCCCTCTTCAGGCATACAATAGTAACACCTGAAGTTACAACGGTCGGTTACAGATAACCTCAGATAATTTAGTTGCCGCCCATATTTGTCTGTCAATGTCCTTTTCTCCATTAATCTTCAGGGATGTGCATTTACCCAAATGCTGTTGTCTTCGTAGTATTCTTTTTTCCAGATAGGAACGCTCTTTTTAAGCTCGTCGATCAAAAAACGGCAGGCCTCGAAAGATGCGTCTCTGTGAGCCGAGGAAGCACCGGTAACAACTACCGCTTCACCCGGCTCTTTCATTCCTGTTACATGCTGAATGACTACCCTTTCAAGCGGCCATTTTTCACAGGCTAGTTCAGCTATCCGCTTCATTTCTTTCAGAGCCATAGGTACATAGGCCTCAAATTCAAGTCCTACGACAGTTTTGCCGTTGGCGTGGTCTCTTACAGTACCCACAAAAACGTTAATACCGCCGGCGCCATTTGCCTGTAAATGCCGATAAGCCTTGTTTATATTTATTTGTTCCACAATCTCAACCATCGCTTCAACCTCCGCTAACAGGGGGAATAAGAGCCACTTCCATCGAAGAGGTCAAAGCCGTCGAATCATCAGCATATTCATTGTCAACAGCTACGGCCAACGACCTTAAAGCACTTAAGCCCCCGTATCGCTGTTCTAACCATTCCTTCAAGTGGGCCACCGTTTCAGGGCTCTCCTCAGAAGCTATAGAGATCTTATCGCTGCCGACGATATCCCTTGTGATGCCGAATAATAATACCTCCATATACTTAATTGCTTATCCGTTGCGTTAAAACGCCTTGTTAAAGATAGCTCTCTCTTCCAGCTTTTTTATGACCGTTTCATACTCATGAGCATGATTTACGTTTCTTAACTCTTCTTTATCCACGGCTTCCAGAAGTTCGATATCTGAGTTAATCAGCACTTTTCTGGGACATAAGTATCCGGCTTCCCGAAAATCAAGAAGCGATTGCCGTGCCTCCGGCTCCCAGATGGTAATAAGGGGTTCGGGGAAACCTGTTTCCGGATTGTGAAAAGCAGTTGCTAATTTCGATGCATTCCGGTGCGTAACGAGATGATCTACCGTTTTCTGAGTGAGAAAGGGAAGATCACAGGCAACCGTAAGCCAGGCCACGCCCGGATCCTGCTGAAAAGCCGACAATATCCCGATCATCGGGCCCTGGCCTTCTACGCTATCCTCTATCACAGCAAAGCCATCAAGATCGTGTATTTGCTCCTTATTGCAGGAAATGAAAACTTCCTGGCAAAACGGAACAAGAAGCTCGCGAAGATATTCTCGCTGACTTTTACCATGATACGAAATGGAGCCTTTATCCCGCCCCATTCTCGTGCTTCTTCCTCCTGAGAGGATCAGCCCCTTAAGCTTCGCTTCTCTTATATTCACTTTTTCCTCCGCTCTTAGCAATGAGTTTTGTCTCTTTAATAACGATATCGTGCGAAAAAGCTTTACACATATCGTATATGGTAAGTGCTGCAACCGTCACCCCTGTTAGAGCTTCCATTTCAACTCCCGTTTTAGAGGTAATTACTGCAGTGCATTCGACAACCACTTCGTCGGCACTATTCACGTTAATGGTGATTTTACAATCTTCCAAAGCCAGTGGATGACACAGAGGTATTAAGTCGGATGTTTTTTTTGCAGCCATAATACCTGCTATGATAGCTGTCTGAAAAACGGGACCTTTCTTCGTGTTTATGTCTCCACCGTTAAGATGCTTCATTATCTCTTTTCCAGGCAGGATAATACATCTGGCCGTCGCACTGCGTTTCGTAACAGCTTTATCACTCACATTTACCATTACCGGATATCCGCTGGCTTCGTCAATATGAGTAAAGACCTGTTTCTCATCATTCATGATTAAATATAAATAATTCCCGCGTTACAACAAATACTTTTATCGCATTTCAGATTCTGGCACCATTTTTTCTTTACTAGTGGTGAGTTTAAAAAAAAGAAATCATGAAAACTATAATAACAATGTTCGCATTAGCTGTTGCATTAACAGGATGCAGTAATAATGACAAGGCAAATAACACACAGGCGTACCGTGATTCGATAAAAAAAGCGGTGCAGGACAGTATCAAGCTGGATAGCTTCCAGAGGGCTGAAGTTCAGGCGAAGGAAAAAGCAAGAATAGATTCCTTAGCTGAAGTGAAAGCTGCAAGTCAGGCTGCCGCCGCCAGACGTACATATGCCAGTCGCCGTTCATCAGGAAGTGTCCACCCAGTAGTACAAAGTGACTACTACGAACAGACAGCTCCCAGGAAAAAAGGATGGAGCGCAGCGGCTAAAGGCGCCGCCATCGGAGCGGGTGCTGGTGCAGTAACCGGTATTCTGGTGGATAAGAAAGACGCACGTGGAGCTATAATTGGCGGTGTTGTCGGAGCTGGTACTGGTTATGTTATCGGTCGTCAAAAAGACAAACAAACTGGAAGGGCTCAATAACCCTCTTTCTGAACAAAAAAGAACAGGCTCCGGAATACCCCGGGGCCTGTTCTTTTTTAGAATCTGTTATGAATCTCCGTAATTACCCTTACCATTTCGGCTCTTATTTCCGACGTCGGCCTCACAAAATTATTATTCATAAAAGAGAAGCTCAACTTTCTTCCTTTCCGCGTAACAAGATACCCGCTCTGGTTATGGTTATTTGACAAAGAGCCCGTTTTGGCCCACACGAAGGGAAGCCCGTTGTCGGTTTTATAGGCAAGGCGAAGAGTTCCGGTTACTCCCCCTGCCGGTAGTAAAGAATGGAGTCTTTCTTCATTGCCAACTTTATCTCTTATTTTATTTAAAAGAAAAACAACCGAGCGGGGAGTAAACAAATTATGTCTGGACAGGCCCGAACCATCTACCCATTGGAGAGTATCGGGAAGATCGTTCAAGAAATTCTTTCTGCTATATGCGATTACAGAATCCGTACTCAGTGTACTCCCAAGCAGAGACGAACAGGTAAGCAACAGTTGTTCTGCAATGAAATTATCACTAACCAGAAGCATTCGCCGGTAAACCGAGTCCGACGGCATACTATATATCACGGAAGCAGCTGATGGCATTGGAGTATCGACTATACCAATCGATTTTTTCAACGTATCCTGAAGCAAGGCAAGAGTTAGTGCGGTACTGGTTTTCCAGGGAATTTCCTGTTTGAAACCGGCGGGCACAGGCATTGCGGGATATATAAATTCATTACCGAAAACCTTACGTACGACTGTAAAAGAGCCGGGGCGAAAGGCCGCATCCTGTCTCAGAAATCTCTTAAGATACGACGGCCTTATCTGCAGCTCTCTATTTTTATCTGCAAACACAATGGCTACATTATCCTCTAACGGAAGGGCTGTTATCTCGGCCTGGTAATAATCGTTATAATTGTCCAACGGCCAGCCTCTTCCAAAAATGTCTCCGGAGTAATTTCCTGGAGCATAAAAAAGTTTCTCCGGGCTATTTTTTAAAAATTCGTAAACGCGGGTGGATTTCAAATAAGTATGAAGCAAGGAAGGATCTCCCGTTCCCCAAAAGATCAATGAATCGCCTTTATGAACATACCGAAGGCCGGGGATAGAGTCCCCGATCATATTCAGCGCCGTATAAAAAGTAAACAGCTTCGTGTTAGAGGCAGGGATAAAGTGCTTGTCGGCATTCAACTCATAGATCATTTTGTTTTTGTCCTGGTCATATAACGCGAAGCCGGTGAAGTGGTCCTTAAGGATCTCTGACTTCTCCACCAGTTTCCTGATCTTTCGTGCGCTGATCTTTTGAGCCGCCGCGGAAATACTCAGTAGAACTAAGATAAAAAGGCAGCCGGATCGTACAGCAAACATGTTCTTCATAAATTAACCTTTGGATAAAATCAGGTGTAAACATTCAGCTACATACTCCAGATCCCTTGGGGTATGCAAAGCGTTCAATACTAATCGTTTGATTTTCTTTCCGGAAGGATCAGGGTACGCAAACGATGAAATAATAATACCGTATCCGGCGAGAAGTTCCTCGTCCATATCTTCGGGTAATATAAACATCGGCAGTTCAGGATGATATTGAATGCCCTGTATATCCTTTATGCATAAAGAAAAGTAGGTTATATTCCGGGCAAGCTTCTCCCTTTGCTCTGAATATATCTCCTGCCCATTGACAAAAGCGTACATCTGTGCAGGCAAGGTAGCCGTGACGGCAGCATAGTCCGGCAAAGCTCTTAAGCGTCCCGCAATTTCTTTTGAACAACTTACAGCTCCCCCGAGGATACCGAAGGCTTTTGAAAGCGAATATGTAAAGATATATTCAAGCAATGCTCCGGCCGGCAATAATGCATGTATTCCCGAACCCTTATCTCCTATTAATCCAATCCCGTGTGAATCATCAATGATCCCTGTTACTTCTTTTTGAACTTCTTCTAAAAACGAAAAGTCATTTACAACAGCCCTTAATGGATTTACTGAATCTCCCGCAAAACCAGCAATTCCATAATTGCCGTCATCGTTTATTTTACTGAGGAACCAACGGCACCATTCATTATAATCTGTTTGCAATGCCTTATTCTTTAAAATGGCGGGATGTGAGCCGGGGGCGTTGAAGAACTCGCCATCGTTCACCTGAATCGCAGCACGGCCAGCGCTAAACCCTGAAGGGAAAAGAACCGTATCTTCAGACCCGGTTATGTCTGATAGAAGTGCTTCACATTCCTCATAAATATTAAAACGGGTATTGGAGACCCTCGCAGAAGAACATAGCCATCCATATTTACAAATACCTTCCTGTAACAAACGGGCGAATCCTGGAACTGCATTTATTCCCAGATAATTATACCCGGAAAAGAACAGATATTCTTTACCTCCTGAAAGTGCTGTACGCCCTGGAGTTCTCTCTAAATAATGCATTTACCAATCTGTTTCATATAATTACCGCAACGCATTTATCCAGATAAGACTGGTCGACATCTGCACCTATACCCGGAGCGTCTGTCACATGTAAATCCATCCCGGCGTACTCCACTCCTCCTAAAACAGGATCTTCCAATTGTCCAAGCAAACAGGTATCGAGGTCGAAAAAAACAACATTTTTATGCGCCATTGCAAAATGAACATTGGCGGTGAGGGCAAGGCGGCTCTCTAGCATACTGCCGATCATACATTGTACACCGTTAATTTCGGCCACCTCATTTATCTTTATGGCCTCGCGAATGCCGCCGCTTTTCGCAAACTTTATATTAATGTATGATGCGGCTTTATTTTCAATAATCCTTTTTGCATCATGATGGGTATACACACTCTCGTCGGCCATAATGGGGACCGGTGAGATCCTGCCAAGTTCAGGCAGAAGCTGATCATCCCATTTACGCATAGGTTGCTCGCAAAAGCGAACATCATACTCAGCCAGCGCCTTTAAAGCATAAACTGCTTCATCGAAGGTCCAGCCCTGATTAGCATCTGCCCTAAGTTCTGTTTGGGGACCAACCGCCCTCCGTATTTGTTTAACCCGCTCAATATCTTCGATGGGCTGTTTGCCAAGCTTTACCTTAATGATCGCAACACCACGACCGGTGTATTCAAGCGCTTTAGCAGCCATCGCTTCAGGAGTGTCAATACCGATCGTAAGATCGGTGGTGATGGTTCGTTTCCGGCCTCCTAAAAACTGACACAGGGGCATACCTGCTTTTTTTGCAGCCAGATCGTAAAGCAGCATATCAAAAGCACTTTTGGCTGTATAGTTGCCGGCGGCATACAGATCAAGCTCGTTCAGCCTGGCCTCAATATCCGTGGCATCTTTTCCTTTCCAGATAGCCGCAAAGTCCTTTGCCATCTCAAAACATGTCGCCTGTGTCTCTCCAACAATCATTGGAAAAGCAGAACATTCTCCAACCCCCGTTATCCCAGCATCAGTATGAGCCCTGACGAATACATTCTGGGCATAGTACATAGTTCCGGTTGCTATTACAAAGGGCTCTATCGGGATAGAATATTTGTAGATTTCGAAAGATGTAAATATCACAATTCCTAAATTACACTATCCCGGCTTATTATCCAACAATAGTAGTCTAAACCTCCTAAAACTTCACCCTTTTCCCCATGAGCTTGCTGGTATCAATAGCCGTTTCTTTAGCAATGGCCGAGTGCCCGCTCATCTCCCGGAGTTTCTCCCTTACGATTTGATCCATTTCCTGCAGCTGCTGCTGTCGTTCCTGACCCGAAAGCCCCGGGCTCTCTTCTGCTTCGATGGACTTTCGCTCACCGCCCGCTGCCGCCCGCTGCTTTCGCATACTGCTCTGGAAGCCGTTCCCCCGGTAACCCGCCATGATCTGGATACGCGGAGCGACGCCCGATGCTGTTGCCTCTTCATGGTGCTGTATGGCCCTGCTCTCCCCGTATCCTGCCTCTGCTTCATCTTCCGACTGGAAGGCCGCGATCAGGCTTACCGGGTTAAAGTCCTTACTGTTGAGGGGCTCCTGCTCGTATGTATAGATGTTCGCTGCCATGCATTCCAGCATGCCCAGCACCAGCAGCAGGCAGCCTTTGGGTACTTCCTGTTCAAATACCAGCTCTTGAGCGGCATTCAGGCCGCTGCTTTCCATGACGATCTTCTTCTCGCCGATATACTCATAGAACTCTTCCTTGAAGTTAAAACCTACCAGTACAAAGCTGAGCCGGTAACCGGTAACCCTGTAATGTCCCTTAAAGGGAGTGACAAAGTCCCTGCGGGGATCGATCTCCGGCAGGCTGATCGTTACCTGTCCCTTCTCATTACGCCTTACCTGTGGCCGGATCTGCAGCACCTGCGAGAACTTGCTGTATTCATTGAACTCCAGTCCCTCCAGGAATGAGAGCTCCCCGTCGTGCAGGTCGCGATCACCACGCTCCCGGCTGCGGCTGCCCCGGATGGCGCGCGAGACCGCGGCCGTCATGCGGTTGACCATCCCTCCATCGTAAAAGTGATGATAAAAGGGCCGGAAGGCTTCCCTGAGAATTTTGGATGCCTGACTGATCAGTCCGAATTCTCCGGCAGCCTCCTGGCTGGCCTGGGTTTGTTTGAAGCGCCGGGGACGGCCCTGAACGATGTTCATCCCCCGGTAGCTGCGGTATACCACGGAGCCTGCAGTGCCGTGGATGCCGCCTTTACTATCGATTACTGCCATATATTTCCTCCTTTTTTTAATTGCTTCAGCCATCAGCAGCTGGCACAGGGCAGGGTTAGGACGGTAACACGATGCGGAGGTCGGCGGCTTTAGCTGATGTAAAGTAAAGTTGATAAGAACTGCAAAAAGATGAAACAGGTATTTGCAATTTATAATCAGTTTAAACTAAACGATTGATTCCCTTTGGTTTGAGTTGTTCTGGCAATCCAAGCAAAGGCATAGGCAGGAGCCTCCCGGCTCCGCGAGTGGTCTGCTACTGCGTATCCCCTGGCTATCTGTATTTCTTCACATCAGGGTGGCTCAGCGTATAGTGAGTCTACCTTTTTGTCCAAAAGGTAGACTCACAGTAGGGAATCATTAGCAGAAGTAGGGCAATATTGATACTCAGGGCATAGCCTGGGGATAACAGGGGGCGGCCGGGAGGGCTATGCGATGAACACGGTACTTATTGACAAGACCGGACTAAGACCGCTCCAAAAAAGACCTGTGTTTAACTTAAGTCAACAGGTCGGGGCCTCCTTAAGATTTATTATGTTACAGATAAAAGCTTTCTCAAATTTGCTTTTTTAATTCGAAATTATGGAATAACTTGCAACAAAACATCCGGTTATAAACATTCAGATGAAACACCTTTTACTTATCCTGAATCTGATTATCCTTATCTCGTCGACGCACGCTCAAAAGCCGCTTACAAACAGCAGACAGAGCAGCTATTACACTTATATTTATCGTTTGGACGACGAGACCGTCAAGCGGTTTTATTCCAAAAAGATCTTGACCAATGAGATCGCCGGTCATCCCCTCGACTCGTTCCTCACAGATAAGCCCCGGCCCCTTCACCTGCAGCCAGGTAATTATCTTGAAGTACACGCATTAAAAAACAAACTTCAGTATAAACTTCTGCAACGGCGATCAGCATATTTGAAGATACTTGAAAACAGGCATGACCTGCAGTTTGTGCTGAGCAGCGTTAATGGCGAAAAAGTTGAAGATGCCCAGGTTTATCTTGAAGGACGTAAGATCCCTTTTGATCCCGAAAGACAACTGTACCATACACGGAGACCCCGGAAAAACCAGCTTCTCCAAATTAAGCATCAGGGGATAAGCAACTATTACAGCCTCACCTCAAAACCGGAATACCGTTATTCCTATAAAAAACCTGGTTTATTCTCCCGGTTATGGAATTTTGTAAAAAAGCCCTTCCGGAAAAAACAAAAAGGCAGACCCTATTACTATACTCCGCCAGTCAATCCGGGGTTCCTTGTTTTCAACAAGCCTGTTTACCGGCCCGGCGATACAGTTAAGCTGAAGGCTTTTATTCTCGACAAAAAGTCGAAAAAGCCTATAAGATATCCGAAGCTTCTTGTGAGATTAAAAGACGACCCATGGGATAACGGAAAGATCATTGGCTATGTAAACGCCTATCGTCCGGGAGGCTTTGAATATGAATTCAAACTAACCGATAGCCTGGATCTCGATCTGGACGATGATTATACAGTCAGTCTCGAAACCCTTGAGAGCGCGAAATACGACCTTGATGAATACGACGGTGACCTTGAGGACCGGGAGTATTTAATGAAACGCACAGTCTTTCAGGCAAGCAACTTCCATTACGAGGATTACGAGTTAAAGACCAACCGCTTCGCTATGCGAGCTGATAAAACCGGCCATTCTCCGGGAAGCCCTATCTCGCTATATTTTAAAGCGACAGATGAAAATGACCTGAACGTTGCTGATGGAAGGATTGAGCTGACGCTAATGAGCCGGAACAGTAGGAATTACAAAGAAAACACTGTGTTTATCCCGGATACCTTGTGGCAGCATCAAATGCAATTGGACGCAACAGGAGAAACAAAACTGGTAATTCCCGATTCTATATTCCCAAAAGCAGATCTGGACTTTACAGCTGACGCGGTTTTCCTGAATGCAAATAACGAAAGACTGAATGACCTCAAATATCTGTCGTTCAAGTCTGAAAGCAAAGAGATTGATGCGAAACTGGACGGTGATACTTTGAAAATAAACTATCGTATCGGAGGCAAAGAGATTCGGACGACCGCCATGCTCGCTGTTTGCAATGCAAATAACGACACCCTATTGGTTAAAAAAATACAGTTACCGGCCCGCGAACTGCTTGGTCAGGGCGCTGACGTTTATTCCGTAAGCGTTGATTCGTACACGAAGGCGTTTAGCGTACGAAGTTTCCCCGCCGAACTATCAGCGTCAGGCTATCGCAATGCCGACTCGCTCTTTATTAAGGTTTCTAATCCGCGAAAATTAAATTTCTGGTACACCGTTTTTTCAGGAAAGAAAATCGTACTACAGGGTAAAACCAATAATCTTAATTATGCCCATCCTTTTAAAGAGAAAAAAAATGTCTCGGTTCTGCTCAACTTCCTCTGGGGCGGAGAACCGGCACAACAGGAGATACAGGTCCCTTACCAGGATAAACTGCTGAGTATTCAAACCAGCCAGCCCCTTACCGTTTATCCCGGCCAACAGATAAATATTGAAGTCGACGTGAAAGATGCTTCAGGGAAACCCGTCGCGGGAGCCGACATTACTGGTTACTCGTTTACCCGTAAATTTCAAAACGCCACCGTCCCCTTTATACCCTACCTCGGCAGAGTCTATCCATACAGAACACTTTCCAATCCGGTTACTATTGGAAAGCTCCAGGAAAGTGGCGAACTTAAATTGAACTGGCAGCGATGGAGTAAAGAAATGGGCCTTGACAGCATAGAGCACTATAAATTCACTCATCCATCAGCTATTTACCGAATCGGGGAGCCCGCACCCGATAGCATCACTCAGATCGCACCGTTTGTTGTAAAAGACGGCGATATCCTTCCTGTGCATATCCTGTACATTGATGAAAAGCCCGTCTATTTCAGCCAAACGACACATCTCCAGCGTTATTCATTCAGAGTAGAGCCCGGGTCTCATAAAGTTCGCTTCAGGACCAAAAACATGATGATTACCCTGGACAGCGTCATTGTTACGAAGGGCGAAAAACTTATTCTCTCCTTAAATGGCGATATGCAGAACAACACCTCTGCCAAATTTGTAAAACAAGCGAAAGTTTTAAGTTCATACGAGGCTACTCTGATTAATAAATACCTCATCAGCGTGGTTAATAATTTTGGAGACCGTTTCGCCACAATAGAGCAGAGCAACAGTATTTTCCTTCTGAATACCGAAAGTTCGGATAACTATGGCATCAGGCCCCATAGCGATGCAGTACTAACCGGCCCGTATAATGGCCTTGCAGTGCGGTTTACACGAAAGGACTCCCAGCCGGTGTATTTCAATCCGGAACCAGGGTACTCATTCGAGTTTCAACCCGGCCTGCTGAAACAGAAGTCGCTGGATGAAAAATATCCTTTCAGTTTGTACCTGGATAACAATACATCCAATGGTAATGATTATACGCAGTACGCGCTTACCGGCGGGGAGGTGGATACGCTATGGCAATATTATCTTGATCTCAGAAGCCATACCACCCGCCTGTTCAGAAATGAGTACTTATCTGGAAGGGGTACAGGAAGACTAATTATCAAGGTAGATACCCTGAATACAGGAAAAGTCCCTTTTGTAAAAAACATTATTGTTTATAAAAAAGGTGATCCTGATTTTATGAAAATCTTTCCCGGAAATACAACGGACCTTCAGAATTATAGTCCGGGTATTTACAGGGTCTTCTACCTTCTGAAAGGGAATAAATACATTCTCCAGGATAACGTCCGGATCAGAGCTAACGGAACAAATTACTACAGCACCGGAAAACCCGATATTCTGCCGGCAGATGCTGTGAGCTTTAATATTGCAAAGGTCATTGAAAACAAGAGCAGATTAAATGGTAGTAACCAAGAGGACGAGTCCTCGCAATTGATAAAAGAGGTATTTAACGAAAAATATCTGGATACAGGGACATTTACAGGGTTGATGAGCGGAGCAGTATACGACAAAAAAGATAAAACTCCCATTCCTGGAGTTACTGTTAAAGTAAAAGGAACTTCTGCCGGGACAACTACAGATATGTCCGGCCGCTTTTCCATCAAGGTTCCCTCGTCGGGCAAGCTTCAGATAATGCTTATAGGTTATGAAACAAAAGAAGTAAGCATACAAAATGGAGGTACCGCCGATGTTTACCTGTCAGAGAGCCATCTTTCACTTGATGAAGTGGTGGTCGTGGGTTATGGCGCACAAAAGAAAACAGCAGTAACTGGTGCTGTTTCTGTTATGTATGACAGACTGGAGGGCGTGCAGATCCGTGGCGTCGCTTCCTCCGCTTCAGGAAGCCCGTTGATTATTGTTGACGGTGTTCCATATGCAGGAAACATGGCAAGCCTGGATCCTTCTCTGATTGGAGAAATGAATATATTGAAAAATGAAGCCGCTACAGCACTGTATGGTTCCCGGGGGGCAAATGGCGTAATTCTAATAAGCACAAAAAAGAAGGTGGGGAAAGCTGGAGCAGGAGAAGCACAGCCAGAACAGCAACCAATTTTCCGGAGAAACTTCGCGGATTACGCCTTCTGGCAGCCGCGGTTAAGAACTGACGAACAAGGCAAGGCCAGCTTTACCGTTACCTTTCCTGATGATATTACCAACTGGCGTACCTTCTTTATAGGAATGAGTGGCAATAAGCAAAGCGGCTATGCTGAAGGGCAGATCAAATCTTACAAATCTATTAGTGCCAGCTTTACATCGCCATTGTTTGCAGTCCGCGGAGATACGTTTGAACCGGTTGGCAAGATCATGAACTATACTACCGATACCATCAGTCTGAACCGCAGTTTCAGCTTCAACGGAAAGCTCATGAAAGAAGATACTTTTAGAATTACGAATTCAAAAATAGACACTTTCAGGATTCAGGCAGAAGGGAAAGACAGCCTGCATTTTGAATATTCCATTAAACGACCGACCGGATATTTCGACGGAGAAAGGCGGTCAATTCCCTTATATGAGAGAGGAGTACTGGAAACAAAGGGCGTTTTTGAAACCCTTGAAAAAGACACCTCCATATCGCTACGCTTTGATCCGAAACTTGGGAAGGTCACTCTCCGGGCAGAAGCCTCTCTCCTGCCCGTGCTACTGGAAGAAACTAACCGGCTACGGAAGTATGAATATCTCTGTAATGAACAAATTGCGTCTAAACTCAAGGGACTTCTGGCTGAGAAAAAGATAAGAGCTTATCTGAAGGAGCCTTTCAAACATGAAAAAGACATCAATGAACTGATTAAGAAACTACTTGAAAACAGGAGGAAAGAAGGTACATGGGGATGGTGGAAGGATACAAGTGCGGAGTTATGGATCAGTTTGCATGCTGCCGAAGCCTTGCTCGAGGCCGACGCAATGGGTTATAGAACCCAGATTGACAAGCAGAAACTGATAGACTACCTGATATATGAAGTAAGCTTTTTGAAGGGGCAAAACAAATTGACAGCTATAGAACTGCTGAGCACATTGAATGCGAAAGCTGATTTTAAATCGTTGATAAAAGACTACGAGAGATCGCTTTCACCTAAACAGAAAATAACGGCGTATGAAAAGATGAAACTTATGCGAACCAGACAAAGGGCCGGACTACCGGTTTTAACTGATAGCCTTCTTAAAACAATACGTTATACTATGTTTGGGAATGCTTACTGGGGCGAGCAGCGATATCTTTTCTTCGACAACTCCATACAACTTAGTATCCTGGCTTACCGGATCCTCCGCGAAGACGGAAAGCACACTGCGCTTTTAAGCAAAATAAGGAACTACTTCCTCGAGCAACGAAAAGACGGGCAATGGCGGAACACTTACGAATCGTCTTTGATCCTTGAGACCATTCTTCCTGACATTCTTAAAGACGGAAAGACGCCAGAACCAGCTTCTCTTATACTTTCAGGGGAAAGGAATGAAACAGTTACACGTTTTCCGTATACAGCGATGCTCGATAACAACGCGAAATTAACTATTGAGAAGAAGGGGGAATTTCCGGTTTACCTAACAGCTTATCAGCAGTTTTTTAACTCTTCGCCGGCAAAAACAAACAAGGACTTTACTGTAAATACTTCGTTTGAAAAAGACGAAAACAAACTGAACGAGCTGAAGGGCGGACAACCCGTTGTACTTAAAGCTGACGTAATTGCCCGGGCTGACGCAGACTATGTAATGATTGAGATACCCATACCTGCCGGTTGTTCCTACGAAAGCAAAGAACAGTCCTATTCATACACAGGAAGCGAAGTGCACAGGGAGTATTTCAAAAATAAAGTGAGTATCTTTTGCAATAAGCTAAAAGCAGGACGATATAGCTATAGCATAAAGCTGGTCCCCCGCTACACCGGAACCTATACCCTCAATCCTGCAAAAGTAGAAATGATGTACTTCCCGGTATTTTTCGGACGTGAAGAAATAAAACAAATTCGGATTAAGTAAAAAGAAAAGCCAGAAAGGACGTTAAAAAAATAAGCTCCTGATGGGCAGGAGCTCAAACTAACCAATTATAAACCTAAATTATGCAGAAAGAAATTCCTTATAATTTCTGCCGCAAAGGTAAGTGTAATAATAACACTAAGCAAATCTTTTTTACTTTTTTTTCAACTACCTAAAAGCATGAGTTTTGTGTTTAAAAATATTCGCAGTCGGTGAAACATTTCCAGATAAACGGGGTTAAGATCCATAAGCTATATGCTATCCGGAACTATCGGAATAGACGTAATTATATAAAAGGGAGCTGAAGGCATGTCAAAACGCATACTCATATTCGACGATGACGTCGATATACTATCTATTTGTAGTTATATCCTTGAAGAACAGGGATGGGATGTTCATACTTCCCCGCATTGCAACAATATTTCTGAATTTGTACGGGGTATTCAACCGGATGTAATACTCATGGATAATTGGATACCCGATTCAGGAGGCGTTATTGCCACCCAAACACTTAAAAGTGAAAGAGACCTCAGGACGATTCCGGTAATATACTTCTCTGCCAATAATGATATCCAATCTTTAGCTGCACAGGCCGGAGCGGATACCTATCTTGAGAAACCGTTCGATCTAAACGAACTCGAACTGGTGATTGAGAGGGTGATGGCTAGTAAGGTAGCATGATGCTTAACTGAGCACCTCTTCTAAAACAAGATGCGACCTGATTTCACCCAGGCTGTCGATGTGTAAATGATAGTATTCTAACATTTTAGTCAGGAGCTCCTTCCTTTCTAAAGAGCTCAGCTTCACTTGCTCCAGAGTTTCAGTGTTACAGGATAACAGATTTACAAAATGATTAACCAGACTCCCCTGTATAAAATGAAGGTGCAACGGCAGCTCCTTTGTAAACACCCCGTTTTTAAGGTCAAAATATAGAGATCCCGATGATGACCTGCTTTGAGGATAAAACCCCAGGTACCTGGTTAACTTTAATAAAAACCATAGATGGTAATTTGCAAGACCTTTAGTGAGATGATCGAGCACTTCAATGCTTTGACTTAAAAATTCAAACAGCCTTTCATCTGCAGAATGCTGCCGTATACTTCGATAAAGAACTTCATTCAAAAAGATAGCAAGCGAGCTCTTCACAACATCATAAGGAATGCTCTCGAAAACCGGATCGTTCCTTAGTTCTGAAATTCTCTGAATGTTGCCAGAAGGCTTGTGATAGACGATCATATCCAGCAAATGCAGGGGTTGCAGCATATTCATGCGTATTCTCCCTTTAGATTTTTTTACTCCGCTGATAAGATATGACTGCATGCCGAACTTCTCGGTAAATACCTGCACTATCACACTGCTTTCCGAATAGTCGGTAGTCTTTAAAACAATTCCCCGGGTTTTATGAAGCATCAGAAGATTTTCGGAATAAAGATAAGCAAGCCTGTTACAAAGGCAAAAAAAGCAGTAAATAATACTGCTCCGGAGCTTAAATCTTTTATTACACCCGCCTTTACATGATAGTCCGGAGAAACCAGATCTACCAAAACTTCAAGGGCGGTATTAAAAAGTTCGCTTATAAACACCATTGCGATAACCGCTAGAATCCATAGCCATTCATACGTTTGTATTTTAAAATAGAAACCCATGGAAACTGCGAAAATTGCAGCGAGAGAATGAAACCTGAAGTTGATTTGCGTTTTGAAAGCATACCGGATCCCTTGCCATGCATATTGGAAACCGTAAAAGAATTTTTTCATCCTTTGGTAGCTATGAAGAAAACAGGTACAAGCGTTATGTCATATTATTAACTTGTAGTTTCCTTTCTCTGTTCCTGCGTAACGCCTTTCTTTCTGCTTTTCTCTGCTCCTTTTTCTCTGCCTCTGCGGCACGCTCCTCCACAAGGCCTTTATATTCAACTTTCCTCACGAGACTATAGAAAACAAACAGGAAGCCGGCACCAAAAAGTATTGTACCCAATATCATCGCCCAGCCGTACGGCCCCCATTCATTTTGTTTTATCGCGTAACCAAGAATATTAAACCCTATACCCGGAACGATTAGCAGAAGACCTCTTTTAAGATACTTATTCATAGTGAATCTCTGACAAAGGATGTGCCACTAGTGCCAAAGGTCTTTATTCATGCA
This sequence comes from Arcticibacter tournemirensis, assembly GCF_006716645.1. Lineage (NCBI taxonomy): Bacteria > Pseudomonadati > Bacteroidota > Sphingobacteriia > Sphingobacteriales > Sphingobacteriaceae > Arcticibacter > Arcticibacter tournemirensis. Next base: position 217,927 of record NZ_VFPL01000002.1, read on the forward strand.
GACAATAGGATTAAATAATGTTGTGAGTATTTAATGTATAGAGAAGCAGACAGTATCGCAGAGGATATTGTCTGCTTCTCAGTGTCATTCTCTGGTAAACCTTGCTTTCAAAATCGTATATGGCGGGGACAATTGCCCATGTTTTTCTCATACTTCCTGCTTATTTCGGCGTATTTTAGTAAATTGCACCCTCATTTTTTGGAGATAAAGCACTGATGTACAAAGAATATAAACAACTTAATTTATCGGAAACAGGAAAAGAAATCCTTGAATACTGGAAAGACCGTCAGATATTTGAAAAAAGCATTTCGAACCGCCCTGCTTCAAAACCATATACTTTTTACGAAGGTCCCCCTTCAGCTAATGGAATGCCGGGCATTCATCACGTAATGGCCCGCAGCATCAAAGATATATTTTGCCGTTATAAAACACTTAAAGGCTTTAGAGTAGAGCGTAAAGGAGGTTGGGATACACACGGACTTCCCATTGAGCTTGCTGTTGAAAAAACATTAGGGATAACAAAAGAAGATATCGGCAAAAAAATAACTGTCGAGGAATATAATTCAGCCTGCAGGAAAGAAGTAATGAAATACACCGATGTATGGAATGACCTTACTGAAAAAATGGGCTACTGGGTTGATCTTGAAAACCCTTACATCACGTATAAAAATGAATATATAGAGACCCTGTGGTGGATACTTAAGGAGCTTTATAATAAAAACTTTCTCTATAAAGGTTATACCGTTCAGCCTTTTTCCCCTGCTGCAGGCACCGGACTGAGCTCACATGAGCTGAATATGCCGGGAACGTACCGTAACATAAAGGATACGTCTATTGTAGCCCAGTTTCACCTCAAACATGATCAGGTGCATCCGCTTACGCCTGTTCTTTTTCAGAACGAAGCGGAAGATACAGTTGTGCTTGCATGGACTACTACTCCCTGGACGTTGCCGTCTAACTGCGCGCTTGCTGTAGGGAAAGATGTTTCTTATGTAAAGATCCGGACATTCAATCCATATACTTATTCGCCGGTAAGTGTGATTCTGGCGAAAGAACTGGTATCAAAGCATTTTAAACCAGAAGGACAGACTGCTTCTTTTCGGGATTACAAAGGAGGCGATAAGGTTATCCCATGGGAGCTTGCAGGAGAATTTAAAGGCAGTGATCTGATAGGCCTGCGTTATCATCAGCTTATGCCCTATGTATCGAACGAGAAACTCGAAAAAGATGCATTCAGGATTATACTGGGTGATTTTGTGACTACAGATGATGGTACCGGAATTGTGCACATCGCTTCTATTTTTGGAGCTGATGACTTCAGGGCAGCGAGGGAAAACAACATTCCTTCAGTGTTAGCTACCGATGATAAAGGCAACGAATATCCCCTGGTTGACCGTCAGGGACGCTTTACAGATGAAGTTACCGACTTTGCAGGCCGCTTTGTAAAAGAAGAGTATTATCCTGATGAAGTGCGCAATCAGCCTGACTTTAAGCCTACTGATGTTCTAATAGCCATCAAGTTAAAGGAAGACAATAAGGCGTTCGACGTAAAAAAATATGAGCATAGCTATCCTCATTGCTGGAGAACTGACAAGCCGGTACTCTATTATCCGCTTGACAGCTGGTTTATCCGTACCACAGCCGTAAAGGACAGGCTTGTAGAACTTAATAAAACCATTAACTGGAAGCCCGAGGCTACCGGTACCGGACGCTTTGGTAACTGGCTGGAAAACCTTGTTGACTGGAATCTCTCCCGCTCACGGTATTGGGGCACCCCTTTACCAATCTGGCGAACAGAAGATGGCGCAGAAGAAGTATGCATTGGCTCAGTAGAAGAATTGAGAGGCAAACTCACTGAAGCTTTAAATTCGGGTGTGCTCAATGCCGAAGAAAACGACAAGATCACTAAAATAGCTGACTCGTTTGATCATTCTTCTTTCGACCTGCACCGTCCTTATGTTGACGATATTATCCTGGTTTCTTCTGATGGCAGGAAAATGTATCGTGAGCCCGACCTGATCGACGTCTGGTTTGATTCAGGAGCAATGCCTTACGCCCAGTGGCATTATCCTTTTGAAAACAAGGAGAACTTTGAGAATGCTTATCCCGCCGACTTTATAGCTGAAGGGGTTGATCAAACCCGCGGCTGGTTCTTTACTCTGCATGCAATAGCGGTAATGCTTAAAGATTCAGTGGCATTTAAAAACGTAGTGTCAAACGGACTGGTTCTTGACAGGAACGGCAACAAAATGTCTAAACGACTTGGTAACGCTGTTGATCCTTTTGAAACAATAGGAAAATACGGCGCTGACGCTACTCGCTGGTATATGATCAGCAATGCTTCACCATGGGATAACCTTAAGTTTAATATTGAAGGCCTTGATGAAGTACGCCGTAAATTCTTCGGCACACTTTATAACACTTATGCTTTCTTTGCCCTGTATGCCAACATAGATGGCTTCAACTACAGTGAAGAAGAGATTGCAATTTCAGAAAGGCCTGAGATAGACCGATGGATTATCTCGTTGCTTAATACATTATCGAAAGAGGTGGATGGTTATTATGGCGATTTCGAGCCTACCAGAGCCGCAAGAGCTATTCAGGACTTTGTGGACGAGCATTTAAGTAACTGGTATGTACGACTATGCCGTCGCCGTTTTTGGAAAGGCGATTATACAGAAGACAAAATATCGGCTTACCAAACACTTTATACTTGTTTAGATACCATAGCTCGCTTGATGTCGCCTATTGCACCCTTCTTTAGCGAAAGATTGTTTCTTGATCTGAACACTATTACAGGGAAAGATAGCGCAGAGTCCGTCCATCTTACAGACTTTCCTGAATATCATGATAGCCTGGTCGACACAGGCCTTGAAGAAAGAATGGCCCTTGCTCAGGACATCTCTTCACTGGTACTGTCGTTGAGGAAAAAAGTTGGCATTAATGTACGCCAGCCTTTGAATAAAATACTTCTCCCTGTACTCGATAATACCTTCAGAGAAAAAGTTGAACGTGTAAAAGAGCTCATACTTTCTGAAACGAATATCAAGGATATAGAATTTATTCACGACACTTCGGGTATTATCACTAAAAAAGTAAAACCAAACTTCAAGGCCCTCGGCCCTAAAGCTGGGAAATACATGAAGGACGTCGCCTCTTTTATTACATCTCTTAGTCAGGAAGAACTTGCTGATTTTGAGGCTAAAGGAACCATAGAGTTCCTAAGGGACGACTTTACCCTGACCATTCCGGTTGAAGATGCTGAAATCATTGCCGAGGACGTCCCCGGATGGCAGGTAGCAAATATTGGAAAACTAACAGTCGCCTTAGATGTTACGCTAACTACTGAACTAAAGCAGGAGGGCATTTCAAGGGAGCTTGTTAACAGAATTCAGAACCTGAGAAAAGAAATTGGATTGGAGGTAACAGATAAGATTAATGTTATTGTATCTCCGGACCCTTATTTCGAAGAAGCAGTGAAGAATAATTTATCATATATTTGCGCCGAAATTCTGGCTGACTCTTTTGAATTTGGATCCGGCCTTCAAACAGGTGAAAAAGTTGAAATTGAAGAAAAGGAATTATTAATATCTATTACAAAGACTTAATATGGAAAATAACGGAAAAACAAGGTATTCGGATGCAGAATTACAAGAGTTCAAAGAGATAATTCTTGAGAAGATGCGTGTAGCAAAAGAAGAACTCGGATCGCTTGCACAGTCCTTAAGCAACCCTAACCTGAACGGTACGGATGATACAGCAGGAACGTATAAGACCCTTGAAGACGGATCTGCAACATTGGAAAAAGAGCAGATAAATCAGCTGGCTGCCAGGCAGAAGAAGTTCATTGAGAATCTTGAAGCAGCCCTCGTTCGCATTGAAAATAAGACTTATGGCGTGTGCAGGGAAACAGGTAAACTTATACCTAAAGAGCGCCTGCGTGCCGTGCCGCACACTACGCTAAGCATGGAAGCTAAAATGAAGCAGTATTGATGAAAGCTTATACCAAGCCTTTTCTGGCTGTAATCCTGGTCTTATTTGCAGACCAGGTTCTAAAGTTCTGGATAAAATTAAACATGAGCCTTGGCCAGGAATACCGTATCATCGGTGACTGGTTCATTATACATTTCACCGAAAACAATGGAATGGCTTTCGGGATGGAGTTTGGAGGAGAAGCCGGTAAATTAATCCTTACGCTGTTCAGAATTACGGCAGTGTGTGCTATAGGTTACGGCGTAGTACACCTCGTTAAACATAAATACCACCGCGGATTAATATTGAATGTCGCCTTAATCTTTGCGGGTGCATTAGGCAATATCATTGATTCCACTTTTTACGGCCTTTTGTTTAGTGAGAGCTCTTATTTCCAGCCAGCCAAGTTATTACCCCCTGAAGGAGGCTATTCAAGCTTGTTCCATGGAAAAGTAGTAGATATGTTTTATTTCCCCCTCATTCAGGGCAACTTCCCTCAGTGGTTCCCTATATGGTCAGGGGAGGATTTTATCTTCTTTCGTCCGGTATTCAACATTGCAGACGCAGCAATATCTGTAGGGGTTATTGCTATACTCGTTTTTCAAAAACGCTACTTTAAAGAAGAGAAAAAGGAAGAAAGCTACCCTCATAGCGAGGTAATAGAAGAATAAGCCGTCTCCTGCAATCTGTAAAAGAATACTTTTCAAGCCATTCGTTGTTGTAATCATTGCCTGATGTTACATTCCGGCATAAATTTTCGTATTGCTTCTGAACATAATTTTTAATGCCCGTGTGGAATTTAATATGAATGAACATCTATCTAGTACACACACAAAATACAGAAATATGAAAAAGTATCTGATCGTCGCTCTATTTAGCGCACTTGCAACTAATGCATTCTCACAATCTACCTTTGACACCCGCAGAAAACTGGAAGTAAACGGTTCTGCAGAGGCTGAAGTAACACCCGACATTATATATGTTGGAATCTCCCTTAAAGAATATTTCAAAGACAACAGTAATAAAAAGAAAACGGATATTGAGGATCATGAACGCCAGCTTCTTACTGCTGTCACTAATGCCGGCGTGCCGAAAGAAAACTTCACAGTGAACAATATTTCGGGATACGCTACCTGGCAAAAGAAGAAGTCACCGGACTTCCTCATATCAAAACAATACAGGATAAAGTTAACCGATCTGAATAAGTTTAACCAGATTATGGAGGCTCTTGATCAGAAAGCTGTTCAATACACGAATATCGAGAGTTACGATTATTCAAAGATTGAGTCGCTTAAGAAAGACCTGAAGATTAAAGCTCTGCAGGCAGCAAAAGATAAAGCGACTTACCTCGCAAAAGCTGTTGACGATGAGGTTGGTGATGCACTTGAAATACAGGAAATCAACAATGAGTATTATCCGCAGCCTATGTACAGGGCCAATACGATGCTAAAAACGCAAATGGAATCTGCAGACGCTTCTTCTCCGGAAATAGACTTTAAAAAGATAAAATTAAACTACCAGATGAGGGTAGTATTTCAACTGAAATAGTTCCCTGTAACAGGTTGTGAGTTGAATGCGATTGGTTTTCTTAAGCCTGCAGCTCACAACCTTCAACTCTCAACCGCTGACGTCGCTAAAACTCCGATAGCATCTTTTCAAGTTCGTCGAGTTCAAAAGGCTTCGCTAACCAGGCATCGGCGCCGGCTTCTTCAGCCAACTTCTTAATATCGTTGTTTGCAGAAAAATAGATAACAGGTATATCTTTGAATTCCTCATGTGTTTTTAGAGTCCGGGTGGCAACAATTCCCCCTGTATCGGGTATCCAGTTATCCATTAAAATTACGTCCGGGCGGCATTGTTCAATGATAGAAATTATATCGGTGCAATTAGTACGCGTATGTACATCCCATCCTTTCTCACTTAGCAGATAGTTTAAAATGTCGAGAATATCCGCGTCGTCGTCAAAAATCATTATACGCTTCATCGAGCTAAAGCTATAACAAATCTATTAATTGTGCAATAAGTTAATTATTAATATAATTAACTTATTGCTTTATAGCCGAAGCGCTCAGAGAGCATAGTCTCCCGGAGATGGCTGATACTCCAAAGGCATTGAAAACCAAAATGTTGACCCCTCTCCCTCGCGCGAGAACACGCCTACTTTGCCTCCGTGTCTGCGAATTATCTCAGCTGAAATAAATAAACCCAATCCGAGTCCTGAAAACTTTTGAGAGGACTCCTGAACCCTAAAAAACCGATCAAAAACCAGATCCTTTTTGTCATCAGGAATACCTATTCCGAAATCGGTAACAGAGACTTTCAGCAGTTCATCTGTCCTATCTACTTTCAGTATTATCGTGTCGGCGTCGGGTGAATACTTTATTGCGTTGGATAGAAAATTAATGATTACCTGTTCCAAACGATGCTTGTCGGCCTTTATGAGGATATCCGTGTTACCCTCCAGGATGACAGTATGCTTTATATTGATATTGTTGATCTGATCGAGACAGTCTTGTATTACTTCACCAATATTGAAGATGGCATTATGAAACTGGAGCTTTCCACTCTGTATTTTTGTAACATCCAATAAATCGTCTACCAGGGATGTAAGTTTGTTTACCTGTTTATTTGCCTTCTCAATAAACGACTGAATCTGTGTAGCGCCGCCATTTTTTGACGCGAGTCGTTCAGCAATTTGCAGCGATGCTTTCATACTGGTAATCGGTGTTTTAAGCTCGTGACTAGCAATACTCATAAATTCATCTTTCTTTTGCAACAAGAGCTTTGTGGCCTGTTGGGCAAGTTCCTGATCTGTTATATCTGTTAAACTGCCCACATACCCTCCGAATTCTTTACCTGCTATTGGGTTGCTTTCTGCAAGCACCCACCGGTATTCGCCCGTTATACTTTTAAGCCTGAATTTGGATTGATATCTCATCCTTTGCTGAAAGGCATTTTTAAATTTCTTGTACTCACGCTCCGACTCGTCCGGATGAACGGCATCCTTCCAGCCAAACTTCAAACTGTCGTTAAAACTCAAGCCCGTAAAGCTGACCCACTGCCTGTTCACATAATTACAGCGGCCCAGATTATCAACTCTCCAAATCATAAACGGCGATTCATCCGCCAGTTGTCTAAAATAGTCCTCACTGGCACGAAGGGCCTCAGATACCGTTTTTTGTTCGTGGATATCTGTACTGGTGCCTACCCACATTTTGATGCTGCCTGACTCGTCTCTGAGGGCTATGGCCCTGCTAAGATGCCACCTGTATTCTCCGTCGCGCCTTCGCAGGCGACGCTCCATTTCAAAATCGGCACCAGTTTCCACCGATTTAGCCCATAACCTGCGGTTTTCAGGCCAGTCTTCCGGATGCACCACCTCTTCCCAATTCCATTCCTGCTGATCCCCGAACGATTTACCACTATACTCCAGCCAGCCCTCGTTAAAGTAATCTGCTATTCCATCAGAAGTAGCGGTCCAAACTTTCTGGGGCATGGCATTGGCGAGAAATTTAAATCGCTCTTCGCTCTTGCGTATTTCCAGCAGGGCCTGGTACTCCTTCAATTCAGCTTCGCGCTGCTGGGTGACATCAACCATCGATCCCAGCATACGATGAGGCGTTCCGTATTCGTCATGCAATACAAATCCCCTGTCAAGTACAATCGCATACTGTCCATCCGACCTTAGAAAGCGATATTCCTTACTCCATTGCTTCTCACCACTGTTTATTACCTGATAAATTCCATCCTCAACCACTTTCCTATCGTCGGGATGAATGTGGTCAAACCAAAAACCAATTCCTCCCGTAGTCTCTTCATATCCGAAGAGAGAATAAAAGCTATCGCTCCACCACAATGAATTATTTACCAGGTTCCAGTCCCATATTGCATCGTTGGTGGCTTTAGAAACCAACCGAAAGCGCTCTTCACTTTCCGATAGTTCACGGGTCCGTTCTGCAACCTTATCTTCAAGGAGAACATTCAAGTTCTTTAGTTTCTCACGCGCAGATATTAACTCATTATAATTTTTCCGAAGCTTTTGGTCGGCTGCCTTCTTTTCCGAAATGTCGGTGAATGTAACTACAAAACCGTCCATCATTTTTACGGCCACAGCTTCATACCACTTATGGCTATCTTCCACAGAGGGAATCTCGGCATGCAGCGGCACGTCCTCTTCTACAACCTGCTGATACTTTCCGAAGTATCCATTTTGAACAATCAATGGAATACTACTTAAACGCTTTCCCTGAAAAGCAGAGGACTGGAACAGCTTTTCCGCCTGATTATTACAGGTTACAAGCGTAAAATCATCGATCTGCCCCTTGGTATCGCGATCTGCCTTAAATACCATTATGGCGCTGAGGCTGGAATTAAAAACACCACTTATGATATTATTAAGCTTAGAAATGGTCGAAATATCAACAAAGGTTATGATTGCTCCGTCAATGCGCCTGTCTTGCCGGATATAGGGAAAAATCTTAACGAGGCAAAGATTATCGTTATTAAGCAGGATCTCCCTCTCTATTGTGTGTTCTGTACTGAGGACATATTTTATATCAGACAAGAGATTCTCATAACGAATATTCGTCGAAATATGGGATATGGGGCGGCCAATATCTGAATCTATAAGATTTATTATTTTAACCGCCGCGGAGTTAAATTTACGTATGCGCTGATCGGCATCCAGGAAAACCTGCCCGATATCGGTGCTGCGAAAATAATTATTCAGGTCGTCGTTAAGCTCTATTAGTTCTTTTATCTTAAGCTGATGTTCAGCGTTTAAGGTATGTAGTTCCTCGTTAAGCGACTGGAGTTCTTCATTACCTGATTGCAGCTCTTCATTTGCAGACAGAAGCTCTTCATTACTCGACTGCAGTTCCTCGTTGGTTGTCTCAAGCCCTTCAATGGCTATCTGAAGATTGGCCCGCGTTTCATTAAGCTCCTCTTCAAGTTCGGCGACATATTCGTTATGATCACCAGCTGGTAATATCTGTACGTCTTCCCTGTTCTGAGAATGGCTGTAATTATTTTCTCCAAGAACAATGATCGTATATGGTTTACCCTCCATATACCGGGGAGGCTTTACCGAAATACTGACAAAAAAATCGGAGTCCTTGCCCTTAATTCTAACGCTTTTGAGAAAAACTTTCTGCTCATCTTTCCAGCATTTACGTACCGCCGTATTCAATGCTACGGATAGTTCGGGAGAAACCATCTTTAAAATGTTCAGATTAAGTTTCTTCTCCGGCAGCGTTAGAAACCGGTTGAAGTTTCCAACAGCCTCTTTTATTTCATAGTTGTTATCAATATAAAAGCATACATACCCAAAATCGTCGATCATTGATCTTGCAAACTCGTCAGCAAGGTCACTGGCTTTCTTTTTGTCCTCGCGCTGGGGTAATGGAGGGAGCCTTCGTGACACCCCGCCCCCACCGCCATCCAGATTATGATAAAACTCGCTGGCGGCTGCTTTTACCTTTGCTGTCTTTCGGTAGATCTTCCATTTACTATTAATTTCATCTAGTCCTTCTCTTATTGATGAGACAGTCTCGCTGGATCCAAGAAAGAGATAGCCCCCCAGCCTCACTGAAAAATGCAAAGTCGACAATACCTTATGCTGCAATATGCTATTCATATAAATTAGCATGTTGCGGCAGCTTACAAGATCGTTATTAATGAATGGAGGATCTTTAATAACATTATGCTTCGCAAACACAATTTGCTTGCGTATACGTGGAATTACAGAATAGCCTTTATCCTCTTCTACAAAGTAAGTTCTCAGTATATCCTTCTGCACGTCCTTCTCTATCACCAAAGGATAAATATTCCGTCCCGCGAACTCAATGCTGCTTTCATCAATATCTGTCGCAAAAACTTTAACATCTAACTTTCGGTTATATTGAGTAAGATACTGGTCTATAAGAATAGCCAGGGAATATGCTTCCTCGCCGGTACTGCAGGCACATATCCAAACTTTCAGAGTGTCGCCATCAGCTTTATTATTGATCAGGGCAGGCAGCACTTCTGAATAAAGGCATTCAAAAGCCGGCTCATCTCTAAAGAAACGGGTCACTCCAATTAAAAAGTCCTTGCTTAAGCGGATCACTTCTTCCTTATCTTTCCGGAGATAATTAACATATTCATCCAGCTTATTAACATCCCGTTGCCCCATCCTCTTTCCGATACGCCTGATTATTGTAGGCGTTTTATAGTATTGAAAATCATACCCCTTTACCTGGTATATCAGAGAAAACACCTCGTCCAGAAGACGATCGTCTACCGATCCCTTTTGAAGCGGATGTACAGGTGTTTCTTTTATATAGTTGTAGATCTCTTCGGGCATCATCTCGGGAGGAAGAATAAAATCAGCGTTTCCCGAAGTGATTGCGCTGTTTAACATTCCATCGAATTTCGCCGTCAGCGGATCCTGGACAATCACTAAACCGCCACAGGCCTTCACTGCTTCAATACCCTTTGTTCCATCGCTGCCGGTACCCGATAATATAACAGCAATGGCCTTATCTCTTTTATCTTTCGCCAGCGAATAGAGAAAATTATCAATAGCAATATTAGGAGCTTTCTCGATAGCCTTATTCTCAAGGAGAAGTTTCCCATGCCTGATAGTCATTAATTTATTGTTCGGAATAACATAGACGCACTGCTTCTGGACGGTAATTTCATTTTCCGCTTCAAAAACTTTCATATGCGTGTGCTTAGATAAAAGCTCAACTAACAAACTTTTATAATCCGGAGAAAGATGCTGAATGATGATAAACGAGAGACTGGCGTTTTCGGGCATATTGTCGAAAAACTCGTGGATCGCTTCTAATCCACCAGCAGACGCTCCGATAGCCACGACGTAATGTTTCTGCGCGGCTCCCGTCCTCTTTAACAGACTTATTGCCCGGTTTTCTTCCATCCCCTTGTACTCAATTTTTCAGGTGTTTAGTAGTAAACTCAAATATAAAACTTCTTAAACTTTCTGCAACCTCCAGTTCTTGTTCTGTCCATGGCAATGAAGTCTGGCTAACAATCTCCTGCCAGGCCGAAAATGAATTTCTGGGATGGTACTTTTGCCTGTCGGCCTCGAAACGAACAGCTTCTTCGGGGTTTCCGCCCCAGGTTACAGTTGTGATCACTTCAGGCCTGAATACAATAAGATATTCCCCTTTCTCAGCATCTATCGGAATGGATAGTATACCGCTGACTTTCTCCTGGTAGCTCGCTGCCTGTTCGTATTCGCCCGGCAAGTTCCTGCTGCTATACACTTCTTCATCACCTTTACTCTGAAGCCAGTAAATTAAGTTTTTCAGATCCTCTTCATCCGGGACATCTCCTATACGCGATGTTGTTCCCTTAAATGTCAGCACCGCACCTTTGGCATTGAAAAGATCCGCAACATTTATATCCTGGTTCAGTAACCCTTCGCTTAAATTCAAATAAGAGTATGTATTCCCAATGAGCCTGCTTTTCTTTTCCTGAAGAGCGCTTGTATACTGGAAAAATTCTTTGTTCTCTATAGATGCTATTTTATTGGAAATAACAGACGACAGCAGCTCAAATACAGAGCACACTTCGTAACTGAGGTATTTTGGACTGCGGTGATGGCAGGAAATCAAACCCCACAACTTATCGTTCCTGATAACCCTGATTGACATTGAAGCACTGATCTTCATATTCTTCATGTACTCAAGATGTACACCCGCAACCGCACGTAGATTACAGTCTGAAAGATCAATAAATGCCTGTGAAACAGGATTTATGACAGGATAGAGCTTCACTGGAGTATAATCACGTGAAGGAATGAGACGATAAGGATTTTTAAGATACAAATTCCTGGCTTGCCTGGGAACATCTGAGGCCGGAAATTTCAGTCCCAGATAAGCGTCCATGTCGTCTTCTTTTACTTCGGCTATTACGGTTCCGTTCCAGTCTTCATCAAATTTGTACATCAATATCCTGTCAAAGCCCGAAAGCTTTTTCAACTGATGTACTACAACTGAACTAGCCTGGGAAGCAGATTCGCTGCGGTTAATCTCAGCCATCACATACTTCAGCTCCTGAAATACATTCAAAAATGAATTCTCCTCTCCCGCTTTCTCTATCTCTAAAATAAGATATCCGTTTTTGACATGAGCTATCGCAACAAAGCGCCCCGTATACCCCTCCGTTTTTATTGTCAACGGCAAGGGCACTTTTTCAATAATATCTGTTTGAAACTTAAAATAAAGATTGTCAGCCTCTTCCTTCGTTATATAATCTCTGAACGAGGTTCGCACAAGTTGCTGAACTGCCAATCCTAATATTTCGTTAGCATTTTCGCTGGCCTGGATTATCTTTAAATCTTCACGCTCCAAAACGAGCAGATATCCGTAGGACTGTATCATATTGATCTGATGCAGAGGTAAACTTCCGCAAAAATCAGAATCAAAGTTCTTTTTGTTCATGCCTGGCAATCCAGTTTTTAAATGTTTCAAATGTGTCGGTTGCACTCTTTATAACCTCTTTATGATCAACTGCGGGAGTGTTATCTAAAACTTGTCTGAACCTGCTCCACATAACAGGAGTATTATCGCCGTAACTGTTAAAATAAGTAAGTGTAGTATCCGGCACTTCAAGCCTTCCCTTTATCATCTTGCTAATCAACTGCCCCCCTAAAGTAGACCCTTCGAGTACATAGAGTGCGCCTAATGCATCCGAGGTGTTTCTAATATCCGGGAGGAGGTAACATTGCTCCAGCTCATAAGTACCTGACTGCAATACCTCCATGTCGTTTAAAAGCGATAAAGCTTTCCTCCTCTCAAAGCAATCGGATAAAATGCTTTCTATGTTTATTCTTGATATCTTACGTTCAAGAGGAGCTATAAATCCGTAAAAAAGTCGTAAAACAGACCCATAATCTGCTTTACTTCTAATATCCTTGAGTCTTCCTATCAGCAATTTCTCGAGCGACTGATGCGGTTGCCTGGTTTGATCTTTTAAAAGAGCGCTAAGCATTCAAAACTATTTAAAACGGCACAAAGACGTGCCGCCGTCGTCATTAATTAAAAAAACATCCTTCTCGGGAATGTCTTCAACCTGGGACCAGGGATGTCAAATACGGTAGCGAAGAGAAATAGAGTTCCCTATAGCCTGTACCAGCTCCTTTACAATTGGGTTTGAATTTTCCTTCTGCATCCAATCGCCTTTATCCCCCTTGCAAAGAGTAACAGTTGTTCCCTGCAGCAATATTTGTGATTCGACGATACGATCAACCTGCTGAAGTTTAATTAACTGAAAATGAAAGCTTGATCCAGCTAAATCAATTGTAAATATCTGCCCCATAGTATTACATTTATTAATTTGCTGCCAGCATCCCAAAATAACGAAACCCAAAACTTATGTTCGGGATTTCTGCTGATACTTGTCTGAAGAGATGCTAAAGCAGACAAATAACAATTTTACGTTCGAGCTTGTTTGATAGATCATTAAAATTAAACAACTTTTTCCGGAGCCCCAATCTTCTTAAGGCTTCAGTAGACGAAAAGATCCGGACAGAAAGGGTTACTTTCTTGAAAAAAACTCGTTCATGAAAAGGAGCTGATACTTTACAGAATTATTCCAATAGCTCCAGTTGTGCGCCCCTTGCCTGGTAATATAATCGTGAGGAATATTTCTATCAATCAACTTGCTATGGAGATTCTCATTGACTTTGTAGAAAAAGTCTTCTGTGCCACAATCTATTATCAGCGAGAGGGAACCCGGCGTTAAGAGATGTAGCATATTGATCACTGTGTTCTGTTCCCACCTTTCGGGATATTCCGAATATCTTCCCAGCCTGGCGGCTATGTCCCAATTATTCGGAAAGGGACGAAAGTCGACACCGCCGCTCATACTGCCCGCAGCACCAAAAACATCCTGATGTCTGAACGCGAGATACAAAGCACCATGTCCGCCCATGCTTAAGCCCGTAATGGCCCTGCCTTCTCTGCTTTTCCTGGTCTTATAATTCTTATCTACCCATTTCACAAGTTCATCCGAAACATACGTTTCATACTTCCATTTTGAGTTCTCTGGACTGTCAAAATACCAGCTTGAATAGCCCCCGTCCGGACATACTAAGATCATGTGATACTTATCGGCAGCTTCAGTAAGGAATGGAACCTTCGACCAAGCTCTGTAATCGTTACCGTGACCATGCAAAAGGTAAACTACCGGAAACTCCTTTCCAACTGAATAGTCTTCAGGAAAAATCATTACAGCCTTAATTTTTTTATTCATCGCTGTGCTGAAAGTCTCAACGGTATCAACACGGGCTGCTAAAGCCGGTTGAAACAACAAGATGATGCTGGAAAGAATAAAGAAACGATAAAAATACTTCATTGTCACAAACTGATTGCTAAAGCCAAATTTAGAGCTTTTCCAATTTTCTCAAAGCTTTATCTTTATTATTCAAAATACAGGTTTCCGAAAAACTCAGGTCTATGAAAATCCGGAGCTTCTGTATCTATTTTGTTCCAGGATAGAAAGTGTGGAACGGGCAGATCATCACCGCATTTATAGAAATTAGCCCTACATTCCATCTCGTTTAGCGTCAGACCCTTGTGATGTATAAATACCTCAAACGGAATTACTAATGTTAACTCCCAATAAATACCATCCACTGTATTGCCCGAACCGATCCATGTCCCCGACCGAATGTTATCTGCTAAATTTCCCGGCAATGATTTTCTTCCGTTACGTTCGGGTCCATACGCTATTAAACACGACCCAAGGCAATTGAATTCGAGGTTATAATATTCTCTATCTCTGCCAAAAGCGATAAAGAACTCCACGCAACTATCTTTATACACCGGTTCATTGAGATGATGCTCCGCAGCCTGTAACGCATCTTCTTTAACATAGTACTTTAAAAAGAAGCAATCTGTTGCGTAAGCCAAAACAAAGGAAGTATCCGGTTTATATGAATGGACAGGCCAGGATACGGTTTCAATAGCACTTCTGCCCAGGCCATTTAGTATAAATGAGACTTCCTCAACCGGTGTATCCTTGTCTGCACCTGAAACAAAGGGGACTGAAAGCGATTTCATACAACGTTTATAATTAGCATGATTAATATGCTACATCCTTAATTATTCCCTTTAACACATCATACTCGTTTTCTATTCTATTGAGGAGCTGCATTTGCGCCACGGACCGTTGAAGGTTATGACCGGGAAAATGAATTTTATAGTAAGTATCCCCCTGAATATAGTCGGTTAAAAAGCGAACGGTTTGCATGTAGGGCAACAGCACCATGCCGTGCGATAAGGATTCGATCTCATTTTCTGTAAGAAAACCCGAAGCTTCGGCAAAATAACCTTCCGTATAAGCCTTGAAGAGCGGAATATTTAGATTTATCTTATCAAGCTGCTTTTCATCTTCGGCAGATGTGTTAATGATTGTCCGGATAGCATCTCCAAAGTCATATGCCACATAGCCCGGCATTACCGTGTCGAGATCGATTACACACTGCACTTCGTCATTTTTATTCAATAGGACGTTATTCAGCTTGGTATCGTAGTGAATGATACGCAAAGGCAACTTCCCCTCCCTTCCTGCGCGAAGCACAGCGCCCATTTGCCATGCCCTTTCATTGATAAAATCGATTATAAACTCAACCTCTTTCACCCGTCCTTTCGGATCGGCATCAATTGCATCATGGAGTTGCTGCAACCTCATTTCTATATTATGAAAGTTAGGGATTGTATGGCAAAGTTGCTCTGCATCCAGATCCGACAACAATTTCTGAAACCTGCCAAATGCCTTTCCTGTTTCAAACGCTTGTTTCGGGGTTTCTACCTGATCATAACTTTTGGTGTCTTTTATAAAATAATAAACCCGCCAGTAATTGCCATTCGCATCTTTTGTAAAGAAACCGCCACTTTTGGTTTCCACAAGGGTAAGAACCTCTTTATCAGGATCAGCGCCCGGTACATCCTTCAGCTTTTCTTTTAAGTGTGAAGTAACAAGTAAGATATTCCCGATTAAGCCCGGTACGTCTTTAAAGACGCTATGGTTGATCTTTTGAAGCAGGTAATCAGGCTCGTTAGAGTCTGTGTTTTTTACGTAAAACGTCGAATTGATATGGCCAGAACCAAAAGGAGTAATAGACGCAACTTTGCCTCTTATAAAAAAGTGAGACAATATGCCTTCCACGTCCTCCTTATTATATTGACTTTCCATTTTATGCTTAATAGGAATGTTTATCGGATTTTATTTTATGTCCCTTAACGGCGAAGTACCATATAAAGAGATAGCAGGGTACCATAATCCAGTATGCCTGCGTAGAAGCAGTTGCTTTATCAAAAGAGAGAGCTAATCTCTCTGATATACCGCCATATAACAAAGGTAATATGGCCCCTCCTGCAATCGCCATAATAAGCAGGGCGGAGGCAGTTTTTGTAAATCTTCCAAGACCCTTGATAGCCAGGGGAAATATCGCCGGCCACATAAGCGAATTTGATAAGCCTAAAAGTGCTATGAACAGTATAGACACATATCCTGTGTTCAATACAGCCATTACCGTAAATATTACTCCCGAAATGGCACATATTTGCAGAGCCTTTTCCTGAGAGATAAACTTGGGGATAGCAGCAATTCCGATAATATAGCCTAGAAGCATAAAGCCCAGGGTTGCCTGAGTGAAAAAACGTGCAGTCGACAAAGGAATGCCTATGGCTTTTCCATAACTTATTATAGTGTCGCCCGCCATGACTTCTACTCCTACGTACAGAAAGAGCGTTAAGACCCCTAAAAGCAAATGCCTGAACTGAAACACACTGGTTTTCCTGTGCAGAGGATCAGCACTTTCCTGCTCTCCCCGATCATCATCATTTATGTCCGGAAGGGAGGATCTCAATACTACTATCGCCAGTATTACCAGCATCACAGAAATGATGATATAGGGGACTACAACACGCGACGCGAGCTCATCCAGTGCAGCTTCTTTTGCATCCGCCGACATGGAGAGAAGATTGTGTTCAAAGGAATCAGCATCTTTTAAAGCTATATATCCGAAAATCAATCCGGCAAATATTCCTGCAACCTTGTTACAAATACCCATGATACTGATTCGCCTGGCAGCACTCTCGTGAGGGCCTAAAATCGCGGCATATGGATTCGAGGCTGTTTGAAGTAAGGCCAGTCCGGTACCGATAATAAACAGTCCGGCAAGAAACATATTAAAGCTCCGCGCCTCAGCAGCAGGGATAAAAACCATCGCTCCCACGGCCATTGTAAACAGGCCTATTGCCATTCCTTTTTTATAGCCCGTTCTCTTCAACAACCATGAAGAAGGAAGAGCCATAACCGTGTAGGCGATAAAGAATGATGTTGCAACCAGGTATGATTCTGTATCCGAGGTTAGCTCGCAGGCAATCTTAAGGTAAGGGATTAGCGTCCCGTTAACCCAGGTAATGAACCCAAAAATGAAGAACAGCGCCCCGATGATCACGATAGGGCTTAAACCGGATCTTTTTACCGGTATATTATCAGGCAATACGGCAGATTTTTCCATCTACTTTTAAAATTCTAGAGTTAGTTCACATTGAGTAATCCTTCTTACTCACATTGCCGTCCCGCCATCGAAGTGCTTTTTTTATAAGATGGAGGTTAAAATCTCCATCTTATAAAAGCTTCCATTGCCGCATATTCAGCCAGTCCAAGCTGGTCGTAAGCACGGGCAGTCTCACGATTCCTGTCTTCCGCTCTCACCCAGAACTCTCTTGCATCGTCTCCGGGGAATACCGGAAGATCTTTTTGCGACTGGTGCTTGAAGATAGCAAGCCTTTTTCTTTCTACTTCCTGTGGCGACAATGGTACAGCCATTTCAATTTCGTGGATATCAAATTCATGCCATGCTCCGCGGTATAGCCATAGCCAGCAGTCTTTCGTCCATTCTTCCGCAGCCTTAAGCCGTGTTAATGCTTCCAGTATAATATCAAAACAAACTTTGTGAGTACCGTGCGGATCAGCAAAGTCGCCGGCAGCAAATACCTGATGAGGTTTCACTTGCTGAAGCAGTTGCATTACGATCTTAACATCGTCCTCATAGCTGACATGTTTCTGAGTTTTCATTCTGTCGTAAAAAGGAAGATCAAGCAGATGAATGTGCTCATCCGGAAGTCCGGCAAAACGCGCACCTGCTATAGCTTCGCCCTTTCTTATCAAGCCCTTAATATTTCTTATCTCTTCTGTATCGGGCTGATTGGGTTTTTTTACTTCCATAAAACTGCGCATGTTCTCATACAGCTTTTCAAGCCCCTTTGAGTCCTGGCCCTGCATTTTGCCAAAGTCTATTGCAAATTCAGTGAAGCGAAGCACATCATCGTCCCACACTGCCGTGTTTCCAGATGTTTGATAAGCCACATGAACCTCATGCCCCTGGTCTGCTAACCGGATGAAGGTACCGCCCATTGAGATCACATCATCGTCGGGATGCGGCGAGAAAATGATACTTCTCTTCTTTGCAGGCTCTGCCCTTTCAGGCCTTTGGCTGTCGTCAGCATCTGGTTTCCCCCCCGGCCAGCCGGTAATGGTATGCTGTACCTTATTGAAAATATGAATGTTAATATTGTATACAGGTCCGCGCTCTGTGGCAAGCTGGGCCATCCCATGATTGTTATAGTCTTCTTCCGTCAGTTTCAGAATCGGCTTGTTCAGTGTTTTCGAAAGCCATATTACCGCCTTTTTAATAAGCTTTTCATCCCAGTGACAATCTTTTACAAGCCATGGAGTATCGAACCTTGTGAGTTCTGATGCTGCATCGGCGTCGAGCACAAACTCTACGTTCGCCGACAGTTGCAAATATGTCGCCGGCACATCAGACGAGATTTCTCCTTCAACAGCTTTCTTAATAATCTCGGCCTTCTTCTGATTCCAGGCCATGAGGATTATTTCGCGGGCCTTAAAGATGGTACCAATCCCCATGGTAATTGCCTTTGTCGGAACATTTTCCTTGCCTCCAAAGTCGAACGAAGCATCCCTTCTGGTCAGGTCGTCCAGCGTTACCAAACGGGTTCCCGAGTTTGGCGCCGACCCGGGCTCATTAAATCCAATATGTCCTGTCCTCCCTATTCCTAATATTTGAAGGTCGAGACCGCCGTAGGCACTTATACGCCGTTCATAATCGAGACAATATGCCTGAATTTCATCTTTATCCAAAGTACCATCAGGAATATTCACATTAGCCGGATCAATATCGATATGATTGAACAGGTTTTCTTTCATGAATGTAACATAACTCTGAACGGCATCAGGTTGCATTGGGTAATACTCGTCGAGATTGAAAGTCACTACATTCTTAAAACTGAGCCCTTCTTCTTTATGCATCCTCACCAACTCTGCATATACCCTCACAGGCGTAGCACCCGTGGCAAGCCCCAGAACCGTAGTTTCACCTTTAGCTTGTTTGCTTTTTATTAAATCAGCAATTCTTTGTGCTACTGCAAGTGAAGCTTTCATCGGATCAGGATACACACTTACAGGCAGTTTCTCGTAACGAGTCTCCTCTAATAGATTTAATCTTGACATATTTTTATTTTAAAATTCCCAGGTTAATTCGTTTCATATACACCAACACACACACGTTTCCTATTATTATTCAAACTTAAAAATTGTTTTTCACAAAAACAAGTAATGTTTGCGCACACACACTAGATTTAATAAAATGTTAACGCCCACACTGATGATTCAAAAGCGAGCAGATGCCCGACTTCCCAGGCAATATCCGGCGAAATGAGAGACAAGATATGTTAGATACGAGGAGAGTTGTGAGTTGCAGGCGGGTTGTGAGTTGCAGGTGGTTGCGAGTTGCAGGTGGGTTGCGAGTTATGGGGAAACCCGGCTGAAATTTCTTAAACCTCGTTTAAATAATAGCTCAGATTCTCTTTAGTAATAATATCTAAGGGCAAATATTTTATGGGAGGAACTTTCTTTTTGAATACAAGGTGGTCTGAAAGCTGATGAACGCTTCGATATCCCTGGCCGCGTGGGTGTTGATTTATAACAAAGCTGATAATTCCCTGATTTATATAATAGATATTTTTAGGCACCAGATCGTAACCAATCACCTTTATACCTTCTATATTTCTTTGTTCAAGGTAAGCTGCAATCTCATACCCTTTAGAGGTAGTAACATAAATACACTTCAGATCGGGGTTATCCTCTACAATGTTATCCAACTGCTTCATAAATGCGAGGTAATCCCGCCTCTGAAGTTCCACTCTTCTGATAGTATATTGATCGATCAGGTTGTTCTGCTCAAAATAACTCCTGAAACCCTGCTCCTTTTTCAGAAGATGTGCCGAATTGCTGATATCTTCATCAATATGGGCGAGAAGTACCGAACAACTCTCAGGATGGCCGTAATGAAAAAGTTTTGCAGCCAAAAATCCACTTTGATATGAATCCTGGCCTATATAACTCAGGGATTTAACATCTTCAATCTGAGTATTAAAAGTGACGAAAGGAATCTTCAGCTTTTTCCACTTCTCCAGAAATGGCAGCGTTTCCTTATAGAAAATAGGGGCGAGAACTATTCCGTCTGGCCTAAGTTCGGTTACTTCTTCGGCCTTTTCTATAAATGATTCACGATTATCTGGAATAAACTGATACTGATTTACTGTTATTCCATATTGTTTAAGATCTTTCTCTGCCTTGTCGATTCCATTTTTTGGATCAAACCAGTAAGGATCATAGGTATAGTCAGGAATCAATGCACCTATGGTATAGGCTTTATTAGAACCAAGAGCTCTTGCGCTATAATTAGGCTCATACTTCATTTCTTTAATGATAGTAAGTATGCGCTCTTTTACATCTTCCGCTACTCTTCCCCTGTTGTGCAACACTCTGTCTACAGTGCCCGCCGATACGTCTGCCTTCTCCGCTATATCCTTAATCCGAACAATTCTTTTATCCATTCGTTCAATGGCCATTAATACGCTGATATTTCAATAATACAAACCTAACATTCATTTGCTTAAATCAAAAAAGGATAAAATACAATAGCTAATCAACAATGTCACTCGGGAAACTAATTCATCTTTTTATATTAGCGGCAATGAAAAAACATCTGGCCCTTTTGAGTTTCGCTTTCCTGATAGCAGCGAATAGCGTTCAAGCTCAGAAAAGACTAATAGAAAAATTCTTATCCGAAAAAAGCGACACTACCCGCAATACAAGTTTCATTATACTTCCGGCTGCTGCCTATGCTCAGGAAACCGGGCTGGAATTTGGCGCTATATCTGTCACTTCTTTCTTCACTGATAAAGCCGATACTACCACACGCAGTTCAGCAATCAACGCTATTGTCACTTTTACCACCAAGAAACAGTCTAATTTCGTTATAAAGCCCGACATATGGTCGCCAGGAAACCGTTATCACTATTCAGGTGTACTGAGATACAAGAACTTCCCTTTTGACTTTTATGGAACCGGCGATGAAACCAATGAGATTGATAAGGACAGGCTGTCTCAAAAAATATTTATCCTAAGTGCTGATGTAGAAAAGCTTATCACCAGGAAGATATATGCAGGGATTAATGCAGGCTTTGAAAATTACACATTCACAGATAAAGAGCAGGGAGGCATTTACCAAACAGAAGCCTTTCAGGATAAAGAAGGGGGAAAGCTAGCTTATATAGGGGTGTCTGCTATATTCGACAGCCGTAATACTAATACCTATACGACTAAAGGCTCATTTTTAAAATTGAACTATTCGTATGCCCCCGCAATTACAGATGACGCTTTTAAAGGAAGCATGATACATGCGGATTTTAGGAGCTTCAGGACAATTGCTCCTAAATTCGTTTTAGGAATTAACACTACCTATCAAACTATTCAGGGATCAAAGCTGCCTTTTTACCTTTTACCCCAACTGGGTAACGATCAGGTGATGAGAGGATATTATACCGGACGTTATCGTGATCAGAATCTGGTAACTGCACATGGGGAACTGCGTTATCGGTTTATGAACCGCTTTGGCGTTGCCGCATTTGCGGGCACAGGCTCGGTATTTAAAAACGGGGAATTCGCCTTCAGAAAGTTCAAGCCAAATTATGGAGCCGGAGTCCGCTACTTCATGGACCCGGCACGGGGCATCACTTTACGCATGGATTACGCAGCAGGTGAGAAACGACCTGGAGAAGAACGTCAAAAGGGCTTTTATTTTGCCCTCGCAGAAGCATTTTAATGTTAAAACTTTACCTTGAAATGCTCCTTGACCTGTTCTTTTCTGAAAAACACGAGCCCAATCCAGAACAGATCGATCGTTACAGTTACCTGCGGATGGTCTTTAATCTCCTGCCATGCCTCTTCCATACCTTTACTCCAATAGATATCATCGAAGATCATTAAGGTACCTTCATGTGTTTTAGGAAGGCTATGAATGAAATAGTCAAGGGTGGCTTCCTTGCGGTGATTGCCGTCAACAAAGAGCACATCGATGAAAGGGCTGCGATCGATAACTTCGGGCAATATATCATCGAAATTCCCGGTCAATATACTAACGTTCTTTATATTCAGGCTGTTTAAGTTCTCCTTTGCCAGCGCTGCAGTTTCCGGACAACCCTCAATGCTGATCACCTCTGCATCGGGCGCTGCTTTGGACAGATAGGAGGTAGTTAACCCCAAACATGTCCCAAGTTCGATAATATTCCTTGGTTTTTGTTCGTTAGTTAACCTGTAAATAAGCTGCGCAAGCGAGGGCGATTTCAATGCATTTTTTGCCAGCTGCTTTACCTGCTTCTGCTTATTGTTGTTTACAAGAGACCCCGCACCAAGATCTGTAATACTGATCGTCCGCTGGTCTGAAAGGAGCCGCCGCCGCAATTGTTCTATATCATTATATTCGGCGCGGGGCCTGAAGTCATAAATGATCTTGTCTATCAAATGATAAACAAAAGGTGAATGAACGCCATGCCGCGTTTTGGCTTTTAGCCGGTGCTTTATAAATGATTTGACTAATTGTAAGTTAAACATACTGACGCAAACTTAGAGTTTTTTGCTTTATGCTTTTGAAGAACCTATAAATTTCGTCGGCACAGCGAAAAAAAACGAAACATTTTGTTGAATAGATAAATAACACAAACGAATTATCAGGAAAGAATGTTATTTTAACGACTCCGAAACGACTGCGCTCACTCATGCGTTGACTACATATGAACGAAAAAGAAATAGGCTCACTGATAAAATTACTTGACGATCCGGACGCAGAGATAGCCCGGCATGTAGAAGACCGCCTTCTTTCCTATGGGAATGAGGTCATTGAACAGCTTGAATTTGCATGGGAGCAGTCTATGGATACTATTTTACAGGAGCGTCTTGAGAATCTGATTCACAGGATTCAGTTCTCCGAGGTTAAACGAGAACTGTCCCTCTGGTATAATGGAGGCGCTTTTGATCTCCTGCAGGGTGCTATTATTATTAATAAGTACCAGTACCCCGACATAGACCCTCAGAAGATAATCAACCAGATTGAAGATATTAAGCGTGAAGTTTGGCTGCAAATCTTGTACGACATGAGTGCTATCGAAAAGGTAAAGCTGATAAATCACGTATTTTATAACATTTACGGATTCTCTGGCAATACGACCAATCACCAGGATCCTCAGAATTCCTATATCAGCCAGGTGCTCGAAACAAAAAGAGGGAATCAAATTTCGCTCGCTCTGATCTATTCGGTCATAGCGCAAAGACTAGATATACCCGTTTATGGCGTAAACCTGCCCCAGCATTTCATACTTGCTTATGTGGACGAAAGCAAAGAAGATACTGATGAAAAAGTTCTTTTTTACATTAACGCATTCAACAAAGGCTTTATTTTTGGGAAAAGAGATGTTGATTCTTTCCTTAAGCAGCTTAATCTGAGTCCCGAAAAACAATTTTATGAGCCCTGCACCAATGCCGACATCATCAAAAGGATCCTTCGTAACCTCACCTCGTCTTATTTAAAGCTTGGTTACGAAGAAAAAGTCAGAGAGGTCGGCGAATTGCTCGAAGCACTGGAAACTCCCAGTGCCGGCGATTAGCATTGTATTGTTAAAACTCCATCAGGTACGCTTTCAGGAAATCGTTCAGATCGCCGTCGAGTACCGCCTGTGCATTAGATGTTTCGTAGTTTGTCCGTAAATCCTTTACTAACTTGTAAGGATGAAGTACATAGTTTCTGATCTGAGAGCCCCATTCGATTTTCTTCTTCGACCCCTCAATTGCAGCTGATGTTTCCATACGTTTCCGGAGTTCCGCCTCGTACAACTGTGATTTAAGCAGGCGTATGGCATTTTCCTTATTTTGCAGCTGCGACCGCGATTCCTGGTTCTTAATAATTATTCCAGAGGGTTTGTGATATAAACGCACCGCAGTCTCAACCTTATTCACATTTTGTCCTCCGGCTCCGCCTGAACGGAACGTCTCGAATTCGATATCTGCGGGGTTTACCTCTATCTCTATGGTATCATCAACCAGAGGATATACATATACAGATGCAAAGGAGGTATGACGCTTAGCGTTAGCGTCGAAAGGAGAAATTCTCACCAGCCGGTGCACACCATTTTCCCCTTTCAAATATCCGTAGGCAAAATCTCCTTCGATCTGGAGCGTCACAGATTTCACTCCGGCGACTTCACCTTCCTGAAAATCCTGCTCGGCAACCTTATAACCATTCTTTTCAGCCCACATGATATACATCCTCATAAGCATACTCGCCCAGTCGCAACTTTCAGTTCCTCCTGCTCCTGCTGTGATCTGAAGGACAGCATTTAGCTGGTCCTCTTCGGAACTTAGCATATTTTTAAACTCCAGCTCCTCGAGCTTCTTCAGAGCAGTTTGATATTGCTCCTTCAATTCCGCTTCAGATGCCTCCCCCGCCTGAAAGAAGTCGAACATTACCGCAACATCGTCTACCGCAGCCTCCACAGCTACAATCCCCTCGGTCCAGACCTTCTTTGATTTAATAGAATGTAATACCTTCTCGGCCTCCTTTGGCCGGTCCCAGAAATCAGGAGTCAGCGTTAGTTCTTCTTCCTGGTGCAATTCATCAAGCTTCCGGTCGATGTCAAAGATGCCTCCTCAGGGTAGCAGATCTATCCCTCAAGTCTGTTAATTGTTCTTTGGTCATAATTGCAAAGGTAATAATAAAGCGGCTATTCCTCTTTCTGCGGCAACGCTTTTATTGACGAGCGATGAAAATCAGGCGTCGCATCTTCTCATCAATGCAATTTTCCCAATAAAATTTCCCCCGCCCAAAAAGGAGTTATATCTTCGCTGAAAATTAAACAGCTATGCTTCCTAAAGTAAACTTTACCGAAACAAAGTCCTACCAATATCTTACTGACCACTTTATTGAGATCAGCGAGAAACACCTGCGCGATCTATTTAAAGAAGACCCGCACAGATATGAAAAGTTCTCCCTTAAATTTAACGAAATTCTGCTCGATTACTCCAAGAACAGGATTGATGAAACAACCATAGCCCTTCTTATTCAGCTTGCCAAAGAATGCGGGCTAAAAGAAGCCATTGAAGCGATGTTTACCGGTGAAGTTATTAACGAAACCGAGGGACGCGCAGTACTTCATACGGCATTAAGGAATCAGTGGAACGAACCGGTGAAGGTCGACGGCGTTGATGTAATGCCGGAAGTAAATGAGGTTCTCCGGAAAATGGAACAATTCAGTAATTCTGTAATTTCCGGCGAATGGAAAGGGTATACAGGAAAAACGATCACTGATATTGTCAACATAGGAATAGGCGGCTCAGACCTGGGTCCGGTAATGGTAACAGAAGCATTAAAGGCGTACAAAAATCACCTCAACCTTCACTTCGTATCAAACGTTGACGGCACCCATATTGCTGAAACATTAAAAAAGGTAAAGGCCGAATCTACCTTGTTCCTCATTGCATCTAAGACGTTCACAACTCAGGAAACCATGGCGAATGCACATACAGCACGAAACTGGTTCCTGCAGGAAGGAGCATCCGACAGCGACGTAGCAAAACATTTTGCTGCTCTCTCAACCAATGAGAAGGCTGTTGCCGCTTTCGGAATCGATACCAAAAACATGTTCGGGTTTTGGGACTGGGTAGGCGGACGTTATTCTTTATGGAGCGCTATTGGTACTTCCATCGCTTTAGGCATCGGATTTGACAACTTTAAAGCACTGCTTTCAGGAGCGCATGCAATGGACAGGCACTTCCGTGAAACAGAATTTGAACAAAATATACCGGTCATCCTTGCTTTGCTGGGTGTATGGTACAATAATTTCTTCGAGGCTGAAAGCCAGGCTATTCTTCCTTACGACCAGTATATGCATCGTTTTGCAGCATACTTTCAGCAAGGTGATATGGAAAGTAATGGAAAATACATTGATCGTAACGGACAGAGAGTGAACTATGAAACTGGTCCGATCATTTGGGGAGAACCAGGCACCAACGGTCAGCATGCTTTCTATCAGCTCATCCATCAGGGGACTAAACTGATACCAGCTGATTTCATTGCGCCGGCTCAGTCACATAACCCTGTAGGTACTCATCACACACTACTTTTATCAAACTTTTTTGCCCAGACAGAAGCATTAATGAACGGCAAAACAGAAGAGGAAGTAGTAGCAGAGTTAAAAGCCTCGGGAAAATCGGAAGAAGAAGTTGCTGCACTTGCTCCCTTTAAAGTTTTTGAGGGCAACAGGCCAACAAACTCGATTCTGGTTAAAAAGGTAAGTCCCGAAACACTCGGATCTCTTATTGCCATGTATGAGCATAAAATCTTTGTTCAGGGAATTATCTGGAATGTCTTCAGTTTTGACCAGTGGGGAGTTGAATTAGGTAAGCAACTGGCGAGCAAGATCCTTCCTGAACTGCAGGGTAAGGATGCTGTAAAGACACATGATTCATCCACGAACGGATTGATCAACCAATATAAAGCATGGCGCTAGTTTTTTGAGTTACGGGTTATAGACTCTGAGTTATGGGGCATTATCACTGTGATATTTCCTACAACTTAGGGCCTGCGACCCGTAACTCAAATACTTTATCCCACCTTTTGCCGGTAACAAATAATCGCTTCCCTACAGCATCCCAGGCTATACCATTTAAAACATCGGCGGTAGGGTTGCGCGACTCTAACGGGTAAAGATCAGACAAATCCAGCTCCCCTTCTACCACTCCCGTTGATGGATTAATAATGACAATGGTGTTTCTCTCCCAAACATTGGCATATATACGACCATTAATATATTCGAGCTCATTCAGAGAATCTATGGCTCCTTTATTGCTGTATACCTCAATATACCCCTCCTCCAGATAAGTATCTTTATTGAGAGTATAGATCCTGTTCGTTCCATCTGACTTGTAAATGTTCTTGCCATCATAGCATAGGCCCCAGCCTTGTTGACTCGCCTGGTAAGGAAACTCCCTTAGCTTCTCAAATGTATCTTTATTATAAACAATTCCGATCTGGTTTTGCCAGGTCAACTGAATCAGTTTATCTCCAACAATTGTCAGTCCCTCAGCAAAAATTGTTTCGGGCATATCAATCTTTTTCAGAACTTTTCCGCTCGTCGGATCCACTTTACGAAGGCTCGATTCCCCCTGAATTCCATCGCTCTCATAAAAAATACCGTCATGATATTCAAGCCCCTGAGTAAAGGCAGAAGTATCATGAGGAAAGGTATTAACAACCTCATATTTGTATTGTACGGGAACCTCAGTTGGGAGCAGGACAATATTCGTAGTTACTTCTTTATACTCGGCACCCTCGTAAACCTTCGCCGTTAAAACCTTAATTCCCAGCGACAGGTCGGATGTTTGAACGCTTACCGACGATGTGTCTTTTCGCGATGTTATAAAAACAGTATCAAGAAGGTAGGCGATTGAATCAAAAGAACCACTTTCTGCATCTATCTTTAAGGTCACATTTTGCCCCCTTGGCACCGAACGTCCCTCTTCAGGCGACAGGAAATACACCGAACTGCTTTTTTGAGTCTTGCACGCAGCGACGATCAGAACAGATATAAATAATACAATGATTACTCTTTTCATTTAAACAAATTTAGCAGTCTCATACAGTGAGACTCAAGAACCTATACTAAATAACAAAAATTGCCGAACAAAGTAAAAAAATCCCTCTCTGGCCTTCTATTATTTCAACTCTTTAACTTAAACCCAACTGTCCCTTGTCAATTGTCCACCTTCCATTGTTTAGCCCCAGAAAGCATCCTCTATATGTCTTAGAGTAAATGCCCCTTTCGAATCAAACAAAACGGATATGATGTCAAAACGAATCTCCCCATTATAGCTATGCTGATAAATGTATCCCTCGGCAGCCCATTGTAAACGCTTTTGCTTTGACACAGAAACAAATTCTTCTGGTTGTCCAAAATCAGTCGAACTCCGCGTCTTGACTTCAGCAAAAACAATGTACCGATCGTACGCTGCGATAATATCCACCTCAGCCTTGCCGTAAAACCAGTTTGTATGCAGTATTTTATAACCTTTATCCATCAAAAACCGGGTGGCTATCTCCTCTCCTTTACGTCCGGTTTGATTGTGAAGAGCCATTATTTAACAATTACCGATCCTAAAAAACTGGAAATCCCCTTCTCAACTTCCTTCACACGCATATAACGCTGCATCAGGATGGCCTGGTTATCTTCATTTGTTTCCTGCTGAATCTCATCCCTGATAGAACGGAGTATCCTGTCGACCTTCCTTTTTTTCAAATGGAAGATACCTCCCAGTATTGTGGCCCGCATATTCTCAGTCTCATTCTTGACGTAAATTTTCCGTTTAGCGAACCAGTTCTCACTTAGAACGTACGGTGAGGATACAACTGAGATCGCAAGCTCAGTAATTTTTTCGTCGGCACTTTTTATAAAATCCTGAATGGTAGGAAGCTCACCCAATTCCATCCTCCTGCTATATTCATCAATGACGGCTTTGCATGCAGGATCATCAAATGTAACGTCGGCAAGGTTCGAAATAACATAAGGAGCAATATACGTGTCGGTGATGCCATCCCAATGCACCAGCTCATGGCCATAATTAAGAAGTAAGCGTACTATCTCTTTTTCCTGTACCTCATCCGAATCTTTGGTTCCCGCTATCTCAGGATACATCTCATCCGGTGGAGGAAGAGGTTCAGGTGCATCATGTCGCGGATCCTTCTTGCTCTTGCCAAGCCTTAGCTTGTTCAGCTCTGCGATCAGGATCCGTTCCTCCATCTGCAGCAGCGAGCTGCACTCCCTGATAAATACCGAAGCCTTAATTCCGTCGGGGATCTTTGCGATACTTTCAACCACATCATGGATCACTCCCGCTTTCTTTATTGGGTCGGAACCAGCTTCCTTCAAAAGGATAGAAGTCTTAAACAGAATAAAGTCTTTCTGATTCTTCTCAATATATGTCTTAAAGGCAGAGCTTCCAATCTTATGAACATAAGAATCCGGATCATGCCCATCGGGAAATAGTACGACCTTCACGTTCAGGCCTTCTTCCAGAATCATATCAAGCCCTCTTAATGAAGCTTTGATTCCCGCTGCGTCGCCATCATAAAGAATGGTAATGTTCTTTGTAAACCGGCCAATAAGCCTCACCTGTTCTGTCGTCAGAGACGTACCCGACGAAGCCACAACATTCTCTATCCCGGCCTGATGTACGGATAGAACGTCGGCATAGCCTTCTACAAGGTAACAGTTATCCAGATCCCTGATGGCCTTCTTCGCAAAGAAAAGACCGTAAAGGACGTTCGACTTATGATAGATCTCACTTTCTGGTGAGTTCACATATTTAGGAACACTTTTATCCGTTTTAAGCGTACGCCCGCCAAATCCAATGATCCGCCCCGTGAAATTATGTATCGGAAACATCACCCTCGCCCGGAAGCGATCATAAAGCTTCCCTTTATCATTTCGAATCGCAAGCCCGGTATCTTCCAGGACACTTTCCTTAAAACCTTCGGCTAGCGTTTTTTCAATAAGTGCGTCCCACGAGCCCGGAGAATAGCCCAGTTCAAACTTTTTAAGAATATCATCTCTGAAGCCCCTTTCACGGAAGTAACCGAGCCCGATAGTCTTCCCTTCTTCGGTTTCCCACATCGTCTCCCTGAAGAACTTAGCAGCTCTTGAAGAGATGACATAGAGATTTTCGCGACGGTTGTCAGATTCCTGTTGTTCGGGCGACTGCTCAATTTCTTCAATTTCTATCCGGTATTTATTCGCCAGAAACTTAAGAGCCTCAGGATAGGAGTACTTCTCATGGTCCATGATAAAGCGAAGAGAATCCCCACCCTTACCACAGCCAAAACATTTATAAATGCCCTTACCAACAGACACGTGGAAGGACGGTGTTTTCTCATCATGAAACGGACAAAGGCCTATCAGACTTGTCCCCCTTTTTTTAAGGTCTACAAAATCGCCAACTACCTCTTCTATTCGCGCGGCTTCAAGTATCTTATCAACGGTTTCTTTAGCGATCATAACAAAGAATCAAAAATAAGAGACATTAGCAGTATGCACAACCTTTAAGACATAATTATGAACTATCATGGGGAGCCGGCCGAATAAACAGTCTCCCGAGCTACTTCTCTTTTTTATAGCTTTTATGAAGAATCAGGAAACTGGCCCGTTCCTCTTTCTTGAAAGGAATGTCCCAGTTGCCCTGGTAACTGATTTTCGTGGGCAAAAGAGTTTCTCCATCATCAAAATAACCCATTTCGATATTCATTTTAACGTCGAAATCAAAGGCAAGATTATCATACTGCATCTCTACAGATCGTCCCATAATCTGTAAAGTACGCTTATCAAATATCGTATTTAACTCTTTGATCATGAGTCCGTCCTTCGTCCAGCCTGAAAGGTCCGGCTTTACTTTAACCCTGAAGGTATAAACGGGTATAGAATCAAGATATGTTCCGCTATAAAATGAATAGTCATAGTACTGCCGCATGTTGGCGCTAAAGATCTGCGTTTTGTTTCCAATAAAAGGAACACCTTTTATCGGTCGTCCGGGACTAAAAAGTAAGGTTTTAAGCTTGTCCTTATAAGATTCATTACTTCCTCCCTTTGCTTTTGTGGTAGCACCACCTGAAGCAACAAAATCAGAATTATAAGCATTCATAAAGATGTAGTCGAACATCTCCACAGTATAAAGCTGGTACTTACCGTTCTTTTTAAGCAGCTTACCACTATCCTGCTTCACCAGGAATTGCATTTTATAAGGGCCATTATTGTTGTGAAATATCTTACGATAGATCCTTCCTTCTATCCTGTTTTTCTTATCATAGGTGAATACACGATTTTCAGCAGTAAAGCTATATCGCTTCATCTGTCGGAAAGCTTCGTAAAAACTGGTATCACTAACAATTTTGTTTATAAATGTCTGTACGTTAATTCGCTCGGCCTTTATATTAACTGCAGAATCAAGCCTCACGGTAAGTACAGTATCCGGATTAAACCGTTTAACCTCCTGGGCCATGCCAATAACAGCAATCGTCAAAAAAAACAAAACCAGAGTCAGCAATCTTAAAGGCATAAGCTTACGGTAAATGTACATGTTATCTAAAATTATATGTCAAAGCCTAACGTCCTCATCTTTCTATTCCAATTTTGCGAGCTCCCGGCATTCTGTATCAGGCAACTGTAGCCCACGCAATTCCCGCTCTGTACATTTAGCCTTCACCCTTGAACATTAAACATTGAACCTTCAACTTTGAACTAACAATTCACATCCCGCCTAGTTTCCCAATCGCTTCAAGGCAATATAAGCCATTAATCCAGTACTAATTGCAAGAGCATCCTCGTCAATATCGAAGGTAGAAGTATGAACAGAAGAAGTGATCCCTTTAGCTTCGTTGCGTATTCCCAGCCGGTAAAAGCAGGAATCAGCCGCCTGCGAATAATAAGCAAAGTCTTCAGCCGCCATCCAGATATCCAGATCCAATACATTCTCTTTACCAAGGTAATCTTCAGCAAACCCACGGACCATGGCTGTCAGCTTTTCCTCATTCACCAAAAAGGGATAACCATTCATTATATGAAAATCGCAGCTACCGCCCATACTTTCAGCTATGCCTTCAGCGATCTTTTTCATCCGCTTATGAGCTTCAGCACGCCAGGCTTCATCCAGCGTCCTAAAGGTACCTTCAAGTTTCACCTCGTCGGGAATAACATTAGTAGCGCCATTGGCAATCACCTTTCCGAAAGACAATACCGTAGGGAGCTTTGGATCGGCAATGCGGCTAACCACCTGCTGCAGGGCCACGATGATATGAGCCGATATCAAAACCGGATCAATATTCTGTTGCGGCTGCGCTCCATGCCCGCCTTTACCTTTAACTGTAAGGTATAATTCATCTGTGGAAGCCATATATTTTCCCGGACGGATGCCGATCTTCCCGGCATCAATCAAGGGCATTACATGTTGACCGATGACTGCATGAGGTTTGGGATTCTCAAGTACCCCTTCTTTTATCATTATACTAGCACCTCCGGGAAGCTTCTCTTCAGCTGGCTGAAAGATCAGTTTTACAGTGCCGCCAAACTCATCCCTTACAGTCTGAAGGATCCGTGCCGTACCAAGAAGCGACGATGTATGTACATCATGCCCGCAAGCATGCATGACACCGGGGTTGATCGATTTATAGGGAACATCATTGCTTTCTGTGATCGGCAAAGCATCCATATCAGCACGGAGAGCAATTACCTCTTCCGAAGGTTTACTGCCCCTGATCAAAGCGACAATGCCCGTATCAGCCATTGACTGCCATGAAATTCCAAGCTCATCGAGATAGGCCTTCACAAAGGCTGAAGTCTGATACTCCTGAAATGACAATTCAGGGTTTGAATGCAGAAAACGGCGATGGTTTATAACATCGCCGTGTATCTTTCCGGATAATTCCCGGATCTTATCTTTTAACATGCTTTTATTCTATACCCGCACCGTGACAGTTTTTATATTTTTTTCCACTTCCGCACGGACAAGGGTCGTTTCTTCCTATCTTCTGTTCATGCCTGACAGGCATCTGTTTCTGAAGTTCACGCGTATCCTCCATTGGCACTGCCCCGCCTTCACCTGCAACTGTAGCAAGTTGTGGTTTTGATACCTTTAGTTTTGACATATCCTGTTTAGGCTGAGGCCTCGCTTCGCGTACTTCTTCAGATTGCTGTACCGGAATACCTCCCTTAAACAGGAAGCTTACGATATCTTTATTAACAGAAACCAACATCTGCTTAAACAGGTTGAAGGCTTCCATTTTATAGATCACCAGGGGATCTTTCTGTTCGTAAACCGCGTTTTGCACCGACTGCTTTAATTCGTCCATCTCACGCAGATGTTCTTTCCATGCATCATCAATCAGCGCAAGAACAACTGTCTTTTCAAACGCCCTGGATACTTCACGGCCGTTGCTTTCTACTGCTTTCTTAAGATTAGCAGCCACCTGTATAGATCTCACACCATCAGTAAACGGAACAATAATATTTTCGATAAACTCCCCTCTTTCACTGAATACCTGTTTCAATACAGGAAGCGCCTGCTGCGATATTGCTTCATTTTTACGCTGATAATATTCAGTAACCTTATCGAAAACGAGATCGGTTAGTTTCGCGATAGAGTTATCGGCGAACGTCTTTTCGTCTATCTCTGAATCTACCGAAAACACCCGTATCACTTCCAACTGAAAGCCTTCAAAGTTTCCTGTCTCTTTATATTCAGTTACAATATCCTCGGCGGTATCATAGAAAGAATTGTTGAGATCGACTTCCAGGCGCTCGCCATACAACGCATTTCTGCGTTTAGCGTATACCACAGTCCTTTGCGAGTTCATCACGTCGTCGTACTCCAGCAAACGCTTACGTATACCAAAGTTGTTTTCCTCTACTTTCCTTTGAGCACGCTCAATAGAACGGGTGATCATAGAGTGCTGGATAACTTCGCCTTCTTCAATTCCCATCCGAAGCATGATATTGGCGATCCGCTCAGAACCAAATAAACGCATCAGGTTATCTTCCAGGGACACAAAGAACTGTGACGAACCTGGATCACCCTGACGTCCGGCACGACCACGTAACTGACGGTCAACACGGCGGGACTCATGTCGTTCAGTGCCTACGATTGCTAAACCACCTGCTTCCTTAACGTTAGGGCCAAGCTTTATGTCGGTACCACGACCTGCCATGTTCGTGGCTATCGTAACTGTACCAGCCAAACCGGCTTCGGCAACAATATCTGCTTCCTTCTGGTGCAATTTGGCATTCAGCACATTGTGCTTAACCCCACGCAGTTTAAGCATACGACTTAGCAGCTCAGAAATTTCAACAGACGTGGTACCTACCAGTACCGGTCGTCCTGCTTGGGTCAATGCCGTGATTTCCTCCACTACGGCATTGTATTTTTCACGCATGGTGCGATAAACTTTATCCTCCATGTCCTTACGCGAAGTAGGGACATTCGTTGGGATCTCTACAACATCCAGCTTATATATCTGCCATAACTCGCCAGCTTCCGTTACCGCGGTACCGGTCATCCCTGCAAGCTTATGATACATTCTGAAATAATTCTGAAGTGTAATCGTAGCATATGTTTGGGTAGCATCTTCTACCTTTACATTTTCCTTCGCTTCAATGGCCTGGTGCAGTCCGTCGGAGTAGCGGCGGCCATCCATAATACGACCTGTCTGCTCGTCCACAATCTTCACCTTTCCCTCGTCAATAATATACTCGATATCTCTTTCAAAAAGAGTATAAGCCTTTAATAACTGGTTTACAGAGTGGATCCGCTCAGACTTCACCGAAAAATCGCGCATCAATTCGTCCTTACGTGCAATTTTCTCCTCTGTTGAAAGAGCTGATTTCTCAATTTCAGCGATCTCAGTACCAACATCGGGCATTACAAAGAAACCCGGATCCTCCCCTGAAGCAGTGATCAGCTCAATTCCTTTTTCGGTAAGCTCTACCTGGTTATTCTTTTCATCAATAACAAAGAACAGCTCAGCATCCGCCTTAGGCATTTCCTTGTTCTGATCCTGCATATGATAGTTCTCACTCTTCATAAGGAGCTGCTTCATTCCCGGCTCACTAAGAAATTTGATGAGAGCTTTATTCTTCGGTAACCCCCGGTGTGCGCGGAGTAAAGCGAGCCCGCCTTCAGTAGGCCCTGTTTTACCTTCTTTAATAAGTTTTTTAGCCTCATTCAGCACATTGGTAACATAGTTTCTCTGAACATTTACCAGTCGTTCAATCCGCGGTTTCAGTTCGTAGAACTCATGCTCGTCGCCTTTTGGAATGGGTCCTGAAATAATCAGAGGAGTACGGGCATCATCAATAAGTACAGAGTCAACCTCATCCACCATCGCGAAATGCAACT
The DNA here is from genome assembly GCF_006716645.1 of Arcticibacter tournemirensis. Lineage (NCBI taxonomy): Bacteria > Pseudomonadati > Bacteroidota > Sphingobacteriia > Sphingobacteriales > Sphingobacteriaceae > Arcticibacter > Arcticibacter tournemirensis. Next base: position 253,270 of record NZ_VFPL01000002.1, read on the forward strand.
TCCGCTGTACCTGATTCTCAGGTGCAAGGGTCATATTATCACGAAGGTAGTCAAAGCCAAATTCGTTATTGGTACCGAAGGTAATGTCGGCAAGATAAGCATTCCTGCGCGCCTCAGAGTTCGGCTGATGCCTGTCGATACAATCGACTGTTAACCCATGAAACTCAAAAAGAGGGCCATTCCACTCCGAGTCACGTCGTGCAAGGTAATCATTTACCGTCACGATATGTACACCCTGTCCGGCTAAAGCATTAAGATATGCAGGTAAGGTTCCAACGAGTGTTTTACCTTCCCCTGTTGCCATTTCGGAAATTTTACCCTGGTGCAATACGATACCGCCGATCAGCTGAACATCATAATGCACCATATTCCAGGTAACTGTATTACCTGCAGCGGTCCATGTATTATGGTAGATCGCTTTATCCCCCTGAATCACCACATTCGGTTTGCGCGATGCAAGTTCACGATCAGCCTGGGTAGCTGTAACTTCAATAGTTTTATTTTCGGTAAAGCGCCTCGCTGTATCTTTGACTACGGCAAATGCTTCCGGCAGAATTTCCATCAGCACTTTTTCGAGCTCCTTATCACGCTCCTTACCTAATTTATCTATTTGATCATAGATATCTGTCTTATTCTGTACTGATAATTCAGGATCTTCTGCCTTTGTCTTTAAGGAACTTACTTCTGCATCTATATCTGCAAGCGCTTCTTTAATCTTGTTTTTAAAGGTAACAGTTCTCTCCCTTAATTCGTCATTGCTTATAGCAGCCAGCTTCGCATACTCGGCTTTGATTTGCTCAACCAACGGCTGAATTAGCTTTATATCTCGCTCAGATTTACTTCCGAATAATTTACTTAAAAATCCTAACATTGTTTGTTCAATAAAATTCCTTTTGCTCAATAACTACGCCACCCACCCTCGAAAGACAATTTGGCATACAAGCGATCAAAATTAGTAAATTAAATAGAGAATTCGGGAGTTGATAATAGAAAAGGAGACTATAATCGCAACGATTTAACATTATCTTTGCGCTTATGAATATTCTTTTACTTGGTTCCGGCGGAAGAGAGAGCGCTTTTGCCTGGAAGATAACCCAAAGTCCTCTTTGCACTGCGTTGTTTATAGCGCCCGGAAATGCCGGCACCGGAGCCTACGGAACAAATGTAAACCTGAATGTTACTGATTTTCAGGGGATCGGAAATTTCGTATTACATAATGATATCAGTATGGTTGTCGTTGGCCCGGAAGAACCACTGGTAAAAGGGATTCATGATTATTTCCTCGCTGATGAGAAACTGAAAGCGATCCCGGTTATCGGCCCCGATCAGGAAGGAGCAAAGCTTGAAGGAAGCAAAAACTATTCGAAGGCCTTTATGCGCAGGCACTTCATTCCTACAGCTGCATCCGCTTCTTTTACAGAGCATTCTATTAACGAGGGTCTTGCATACCTTGAAACACAAAAGCTTCCCGTAGTTTTAAAAGCCGACGGACTAGCTGCCGGAAAAGGTGTGCTAATCTGCCAGACTCTTGAGGAAGCTCAGGCCGAGCTTATCGCTATGCTTGGGGGCAAGTTTGGCGAGGCCAGCAGCACGGTGGTAATTGAAGAGTTCATGAGCGGAATAGAACTGTCGGTATTTGTTCTCACCGACGGCCATTCGTACAAGATCCTTCCCGAAGCTAAAGATTATAAGCGCATTGGTGAAGGTGATACAGGGCTAAATACGGGCGGAATGGGATCTATATCCCCTGTTCCTTTTGCAGACGAAGCGTTCATGCAAAAAGTAGAAAATGACATTATCAAACCTACCATAGGCGGCTTAAAAATCGACCAAATCCATTATAAAGGATTCATCTTCATTGGTTTGATGAACGTAAATGGAGAACCTTTCGTTATAGAATATAACGTTCGTATGGGTGATCCTGAAACTGAAAGCGTTATTCCGAGAATAGAGAGCGACTTTCTCAATCTTCTTTTAGGAGTAGCCCAGGAGAACCTTGCAGAAAAAGAGTTAAAGATATCTCCTAAAACTGCTGCTACGGTGATGCTTGTAGCCAGCGGATACCCGGGAGAGTATCTTAAAGGGAACCCTATCGCGGGACTCGACAATATCCGCGATTCTCATGTCTTCCAAGCCGGAACCGTTTCTGACGGCAGTGAGATAAAGACTGCCGGGGGCAGGGTATTGGCGGTTACTTCAGTTCAGGACACGATGTTCGATGCTGTACAGCAAGCCGTAGCAGATGCAGGACGTATTTATTATGATGGCCGTTATTTCAGAACAGATATTGGCTTCGACCTGTTGTAGCTGTTTATGTTAGCCATCGCATATAGTCAAAGTCAAAAGCCGCAAATGAAATTTGCGGCTTTTGACTTTGACCTCTGAACTTTCAACTCTAAACTTTCAACTCTTAATTCAGTACTTCTGCGAGCTTGCGTTCCAGGTCTTCCCCACGAAGGTCCGTGGCAACGATCTTACCCTGAGGGTCAATTAAAAAGTTCTTTGGTATGCTCCTAACACCATACATTACAGCCACTTCATTTTGCCAAAACTTCAGGTCAGATACTTGAGTCCATGTCAGGCCGTCATCCTTAATCGCCTTTAACCATGCATCCTTCCCGTTTTGCCGGTCTAAAGAAATACCCAGAATGGTAAAGTTCTTGTCCTTATACTTGTTAAAAGCAGTTACTACATTCGGGTTTTCCTGGCGGCAAGGCCCGCACCACGAAGCCCAGAAATCCAGTAAAACATATTTTCCTTTGAAATCCGACAGTTTTACCGGCTTACCATCGGGGTCGTTCTGCGTAAAATCCATCGCCTGACTGCCGACAGCCGTTTTCTTCAAAGCCTCCATATTTTGAATCAGCGGCTTTAGCGACGCACTGCTTTTAAGAGCGGGAGAAAGACTGTTAATTAGAGATTCTATTTCCGCAGGATTCTGCGACTGTCCAGCCACGTTTCTCAAAGCGGTCAAACTAACATAACTCGAAGGATTATCCTGAATAAATTTCTTCAACACACCATTTTGTTCTTGCATCAGGGTTTCGTAGCGACCACGCAACGCCGTCATAAATTGTTCTGACTGCTTGCTCTCAGACGATGCAGCATTATACTCGCCGTTCAGGGCTGCCATCTTACTTTCAACCGGCTTTAACTGAGCGCTGAGCTTTTTGTTCTCTGCATTCGTTTTACCAGTCACCGTAGCTTTCGATAAAGAATCGGTACCGGATACTGTTACATCACCTTTTTCAATATAAAAGCGAAGCACATCCGGCTGGCTTTCCGGACGAACATTCTGCAAGCCTACTCCCTTGTTATCAAGCACCAAGACTCCGGTAACCGGCTCGGAAACCGACCCTTTAAAAGAAAACGAACCGTCCTTCAGTATGGCTGAGTCGGTAACCTGCGTTTCCGGGTTAGTTGAATACAGTAAAAACACCTTCGCCGGAGCATTATATTTCCCTACTTTGCCTTTAACCATAAAAGCGCCGTTCTGTGCAAATAACATGGCAGGAAACACCGCCATTGCAATTAATATTGTTCGTTTCATTCTGTAAATATATTAAGCAGAAACGAAAATTGTTGAAATTTAGTGTAATAGAAGTTCCGTATATCAGTCCCTGACGAAGAATCTTACGCTTATCGCTTCACAATCTAATTATTCCTATATTAGCATTATGCGTTCGTTGTCTCTCAAATTTGTCGCCATCTTTTCCTTCTCATTCATTTTTACTCATATGTCGGAAGCGCAGGAAGCTCATTATCAGATAAGGCAAGGCAAATATATCCTGACCCCTGCAGGTGCTTCTCACCTTGCGAAACTTCCTTTAAAATGCATGCAGCAGGAGTTCCCTTATAAAACCGGCATTACTTTCACCGACAGCGCCCTTTTAGGGAAACCCGCTTCTTATCATCCTGCATTTTATGGATGCTTCGACTGGCACTCAAGCGTACATGGACACTGGATGCTGGTACGCCTGCTGAAGCTGTTTCCTGACTTGCCCGAGGCCGCCGAAGCAAGAGAAAAATTAGCTCAGAACCTTTCGACCGAAAATATCAGCAGGGAAATTAAGATCTTCCAGTCAAAGGAGAATAAAGGATTAGAAAGAACCTATGGATGGGCCTGGCTGCTTCAGCTACAAAACGAACTTCTCAACTGGGACGACCCTTTGGGCAGGCAACTGAGCATGAACCTTAATCCACTGGCCCAACAATTATCCCTAATGTACCAGGAATATCTTCCGAAGATGGTTTATCCTATCAGAGTTGGCGAACACTCTAACCTGGCATTTGGACTGCGGCTGGCGTGGGATTATGCGGAAACCACAAAAGACCACTCCCTTAAAGCAGTTATAAAAGAAACGGCTCTCCGGTTTTATAAAGACGATAGCAACGCACCCATTGCCTGGGAACCAGGCGGTTCTGATTTTCTAAGTCCCTCCCTCGAAGAAGCCGATCTGATGTGGCGTATCCTTTCTCCAGCCGAATATCACACCTGGGTCGTTAAGTTTCTGCCATCCTTATTTCAACCGGAGATCAGCCTTGCGCCCGGGCAGGTAAAAGACCGCTCTGACGGAAAACTGGTACATCTCGATGGGCTGAACTTAAGCCGCGCATGGGACTTGTATGGCATTGCCAAGCACAGCAAAAAAAACAAGCAGGCCCTTCTTAACCTTGCAAACACTCACTTAAAGGCGGCATTACCTCATGTGGCCAGCGGTGATTACATGGGTGAACACTGGCTTGCGTCCTTTGCTGTTTATGCGCTTACCACGCAGTAAACTTTACTGCTTAGCCTCCTCCGTCCTGGGTGCAAATACAAAATGCACTTTACCATCCGCCAAAAGAAGTGAGGCATCAAAGCTATTGCCGGCTTTTGATTTAAAGCCTTTCAAAACTGAGGTACGCCCTTTTTCGATGAGTTCCATAATCTGGCTATCGGTCAATTGTTTACCCGACATGGTTCGCCATATCACAAAACTGCATCCACGCTGATAGCCGTTGCAGCTTACTGCTTTATCCCCAAAACGAAGAGCGCCCTTTTTACAGTGAGGACAAATTACTGCGCCTTCTTCAGGCTCCGGCTCAGCAATAAGGCCGGAGAGGCCTCTGCCTGCTTCCAGTAACTCGGATGTAATCGTGCGGGTATACTCCCTGATCTCATTTTTAAATTCTGCGACAGATCCGCCAGTCCTGATATCTTCGAGCCGTTTCTCCCATAGCCCGGTTAATTCTGCCTGGGCAATTTTCTTATCCTTCACAAGCTCGTAAACGGCCAAGCCCTTCTCTGTAGGCAAGAGCAGTTTCTTTTCCCGCTTTATATAGTCGCGTTTGATCAGAGTTTCGATGATAGACGCGCGGGTAGCCGGGGTGCCAAGTCCAGAGTTTTTCATTGCCTGCCGCAGTTCTTCGTCTTCTATTTCTTTTCCCGAAGTTTCCATCGCTTTCAGCAAGCTTGCTTCATTATACAGTGCCTTGGGCTTCGTTTGCTTCTCCAGTACTTCTTTCTTTTCGATTGGAAGACTTTCATCCTTACTTACTTTAGGAAGCGTTGCATTGTCCTCATCCTCCTTTTCATCATCCTTCTGATTAAATACAGAACGCCAGCCCGGCGACTGGATGACGGTCCCGTTAGCGACAAATAAAGAACCCGATTCAATGGTGATCTTGGTGAGTTCCTTTATACACTCCTGATGAAACGCCTCCAGCATTCGACCTGCAATCAGATCGTAAACGGCCTGAAGATCGGGAGAAAGGCCCGACGGAACATTCTCTGTAGGCAACAATGCATGGTGGTCGGTAACTTTCGCTGCATTGACACTCCGCTTATTCAGTTTTGCTGTTTTCAGAAACGAAGCTTGCTTGCCGAAAAGCGGGTGATGTTCCAGATTCTCAATGAGCTGCGGAATACCCGCCAGCACATCCTCTCCGATATAACGGCTTCCGGTTCTGGGATAGGTAATCAATTTTGATTCGTACAGCGTTTGTGCAAGACTGAGCGTCTGATCGGCCGTAAAACCCTTCCGCTTATTGGCCTCCTGCTGCAGACTGCTCAGGTCGTGCAGCAACGGTGGCTGTTCCTTCCTTGGCTTCACTTCAACGTTTTGTATCAGTCCGCCGGCAGCATCACCTGATGCAACATCTCTTACCTTCTTAAGTACTTCGAGAGCGGTCTCTTCATCCTTAAAATTCTTTATAGAAAGCGCCCGAAAGCCGACATCATCCTTGTTCAGATAGATCGCCACCTGAAAATAAATCTGCGGCTTAAAGTTTTTATTTTCAAGATATCGGAAGCAGATCATTGCCAGAGTAGGCGTTTGAACACGGCCTAACGACAATACCGCCCTGTTTCCGGCAGCAATACTCAGCGCCTGCGTTGCATTTAAACCTACAATCCAATCGGATTCCGACCGGCATTGGGCAGAAAAAAACAAGGTATCGTATTCAGTGCCTGGCTTCAGGTTCCTGAAACCATTCTTTATAGCCTCATCCGTCTGCGATGAGATCCAGAGCCTTTTGAATGGCTTCTTACATTTGAGATGGTAATAAATATAGCGGAAGATGAGCTCTCCCTCCCTTCCGGCATCCGTGGCGACAATGATCTCTGTCGCCTCATCAAAGAGTTTTTTTATGATATTCAGTTGCTTCACTACTCCCGGATCATCTGAAGTACCTGATGCAGTCTTCTGTTGCCTTACCGCCAGTTTAAATCTTTCGGGCAACATCGGAAGGTTCTCAACCCGCCATCCTTTAAATCCGTAAACTTCAGGTGGAGCCAGCTGCACCAAATGGCCAAAAGCCCATGTAAACGAATAGCCTGGACCTTCAATATATCCATCCTTCTTTGTCGTCTTTCCAAATACCTTTGCAAGGTCACGCGCAACCGAAGGTTTCTCCGCAATAACAACTTTCATATTGTGCTGCGAAGTTAAGGATTAAAAGAAGCCATTCCCGAACTTCTTCAATTCTCCGTTTGAAATATAGCAATGGAAGGTGGGTCTGTAACATTACCGCCAGGGAAGAGACTGACGTTTTAGGGAGCAGTTCGTTTAGCCGTTACTCTTACCGCGTCAGCTTCCATCGTTTCAAAAACGATCTCGTCGTTTGCAAACTTTTTAATCAGAAAACGGATATTCCGCGTTGTACCGCCGGGTAATTGTTCTTTATAGGATATGGTAGGATACTCAAGCTTAAAAGTACCGCGTGACAATACTTTCCCGCCCCAGATCATCTTTAAACTGTCGCTGGCACTAAAGCTGATGGAGGGATCGTTCTCTTTTAACTCGTCTCCTGAAGTTGCATTGGGAGTTCCCTGATTCGGGTTTTCAACTTTTGTATATTTCCACGTGCCGTACAGGTCTTCCTGTTTAACGGAAGGAGTGCAGGACAGAGCCATTAACAGTAAAGCTACCAAAAAGTAGCTGATCCTTTTTTCATACCCGCCTTTTTCTTTTCGGGCTTCATTTTCCGCCATACTTTTTTGCTGCTTTTTTACGAACTCCCATTCAGGGATAAGCGGTTCAAGTTACAAAAAAAGATCAAGCCTAATAAATCCCCGACATTTTCATTTGCTGTATTTCTTCATCTGAAATATCCACAATTGCATAAGAAGGTACCTTTGTAATTTGCAATTCGTCAATAATATCCACCACGTTCTTGTACACCGCTTTACTGCTTGGTTTCACCAGTACCACCAGGCCCTTCTTCTTACTGCCCGTGATCTTCTCTACTTCGGAAACAGCCCCAAGAAGAACCTTCCTGATTCCGTCTGCTCCAAACGATGTCAGAGCCGGAGTGATCAACGGATCTTCGAGAGTACCCATGTACCATTGAATCTGGTTATGATGACCGATACAAATAGTCATTGTCCTGCTTTCAGACAGGCCGATCGGTTCTTCATCCTGCAAAGGCATGGCTATATCCATCGCTGATGGCTTGGCCAATGTAGTGGTAAGCATAAAAAACGTGATTAGCAGGAACATCAGATCAACCATCGGGGTGAGATCTAAACGGGGCGCATGCTTTGCTCTTCCTGAGCTACGATCATTGCGGGTAGTAAGCTCTGCCATGATATTAAATTTAAGTTTATATCATTGAGATGCAGAGAACAACAAATTTCCACAATGTGCCCCTCTTATTCCTCTTCTTTAAAATACACCTTATAATAGTTCATTGATTTTCCATCATCAAAGCCTTTTTCAATCAACTCCCTGTTCCCGTGGATATAAATGTGAAAATTACGATCAAGCTTCAGTACGCTTTTATATACACGGGCCTGTTTTTTTACAGCAGCGGATGAAATATCAAAGGAATCAGCTATTTGAGTGTCGAACTCTTTTTCATAGTCGGACTTGAAGTTTTTGAACGACTCGATGGCCTGAGGGTTTCCAATCACTTCGTTTGAAAACTCGTCTATATCGAAACTTTCCTTTTCCTTGAAATACTTCATCGACTTATTCAGGAGATCGATCTTATCGGCTTTGTTCATTTCAAACTCCTCGTCGAGTTTCGTACTGACAAAACTCTTGTATACTCCCAGTGTGTTGTTGGTTTGATTAAAACTGTCGTTCCTGATCTTCAGCTTGAGGAATTCATCCTTCCAGTAAACGGCTTCCGCATTCCGGTTCGTCTGATCGGTCACCACCACCTTGTAGCCCTCTTCTTTTGATGTTCTGAATATCAGGCAGCCTTTATCCAGCTTCTGAATATTTATAGCCTCCTGTTCATATTCCATTTTGAAACCGCTCTGATCAGGATATACTTTGAAATAGGTTTCCTTTGTCTCCGATTTAAATATTCCAATAGCATCCAGAAGTTCGCCTTCTATCTGAACATTTTTAAAGTACGCTACATACAGCTCTCCAGGTTTAATCTTGGGATGAGTGGATATTTCATACAGATACTTTGCCAGGTTCTCTGTATTTTCATGAAAGGCTTCTTCATTTTCAAACATCGCTGTAGAAAAATGAAAAGCTTCGTTCAGATCGAGATTGTCGCTGGAGTGCATGAAATGGTAAACTTCGTTCACCTTTTCAAAAGGTTTCAGAAAATACTGCAGCAGCAGATTGTTGAGGGTCTCGTCTTCCATCCGGAATGGATGTTCTGATAGAACATAAAACTCGTCCTGCGATTTATTGCCGATCCGGTGTATTGAGAGCTGGCTTAGCGATGCTTCAAAAAAAGTAACCATATAAATGAAAAAGGCTCGAAACATACTAAAAATAATCCGGATATCCGGAGCCGCCACAAATCATGAGTTACCAACGGTCGAATCTTGATTGGACCCGTATTGAAAAAATGAAAGATATAACAGAGTGAAGCCATGCAATTTTGCTTATTTTTGCAGATGTAAAGGCATCTTATTCCTTTATGAAGCCGGAAAGCCGCTGGCTTTCTATAATATTCCATGACAAATTTCATTCTGATCGCCGGATCATTGCTGGCAGGCTTAATTTTCAATTTTTCAAGAACCCTTCCGAAAGGGTCTTACAGAAGCATTAATGCCTGGGTGTTATATATCGCCCTGCCGGCACTCTCTCTGAAATATATTCCGGCAATTGAATGGAATATGGATATGCTTTTTCCTGCTATCGCACCTGTTATCGTTTGGGTGGGAGCATGGCTTTCTATCAAGATATATGCCCGCTTTAATCCTATTAACAATGCTACAAGAGGATGCATGAAACTTAGTCTGGGCTTGTCGAACACCTCGTTCCTGGGATTTCCATTGATCGTTGCCTATTTCAGTGAAAAGGAACTAAGCATTGCTATTATCTCAGACCAGGTAAATTTCATACTTTTATCCACTGTTGGCATTATTTCTGCACTCAGGGCTTCTGAAAAAGAGGAGCTCTCTACAAAGGTTATCCTGGAGAAAGCTATTAAATTTCCTCCTTTTATTGCCTTCATTGCGGCTCTCATCCTCCCTCGTTTCATCGATATATCACCGGTAAACCCTTTACTCGATAAGCTTATAGCAACCGTTGGCCCACTCGCTCTTTTTTCTATTGGACTACAGCTTAAGTTTTCAAAATGGAGGGCGGAAGTTAAAAACCTAAGTTTCGGATTGATTTATAAACTAATGATCGCGCCGGCATTGGTGCTGCTGGTAGCATTGCTATTCGGGTTTAAGGGCCCGGTTGCACAGATAAGTCTTTTTGAAGCGGCAATGCCGACACTTGTCACCGGAAACCTCCTGGCTGATCAGTATAAGCTGAACGCTCAGTTATCAAACTTAATGGTGGGCCTCGGCATCTTGTTTGCTTTTATATCCACCGCTTTCTGGTGGTATGTAATGCAACTCATTCTGTAAGTGAAGAAGAAATAAAAGACAGGTAGTACAAAAAAAGAAAAGCAGGAAACGATTTAACAATTTCCCGCTTATCAGTATATATAGTAAATAAAAAATGAGTGCTTCTTAGTCGTAAAATGCAGGAACATCTTCCTCTTCTACGAAAACGCTTTCAATACGCGACCCACATTTCTCACACACAAAGAAATCCTCCTGGATCCTTTTATCATCATTTAACAACTGTACATAATCTAATGCTGAATTGCAGCATGGACATGTAAAAACTGAATGGCTAACTCTTGAAATACAATCATTAACGTCTGTCATGGCAAAGAATTTTTGTATGACAAAAGTAGATTTCGGTGTAAAAAAACCGATTGATATAGATCACTTTATATTTTGATTGTTAACACATCTTACTGTTTGATTCTCAGGCAATACGAAACTTTCAACAAAACCAAGAAAGCATTGATAATTTTAAAAAGTTAAGGCTCTTATCATACTAATGTCATATAAGTTCATTATCGTAATTGTAATAAAAAGATGAGTTAATTTCGCACCGAATGAATATTCAATTAGATACTCAGACCCACAAGAAAACAGCCATTCTCGAAAGCACTCTTCTTCTGATTAAGGAGCATGGTTTCCATGGCACTCCGATGAGTCAGATCGCGAAAAATGCGGGTGTGGCAGCGGGAACAATCTATCATTATTTTGAAAGTAAAGACGAATTAATCAGGGAGCTGTATATATATGTTAAAGATAAGCTTGCAGATGAAATATTAAAGACTGATGATGCCGGCAGGCCCTACAGGGACCGGTTTTTAGATTTCTGGGTCAATCAGTGCAGCTTTTTCATCGAGTATCCTGCTATCCTTTACTTTCTTGAACAATATATTAATTCTCCTTACGCCAAGCGATTTGCAGGCAGCGAAAGCAAGCAGTTCAATACAAAGGTGAAACCTTTTGTGGCATATGGAATAGAAAATGGTTTGATACGTAAAATGGACTACGAACTGCTGGGGCCAATAGTGCACGGTAGTATCGTGGCTGCAGCAAAATTTCATCTTTCGGGTCATCATGCTTTCACCACCGACCGCCTTTATGGAATGGCAGAGGTGATATGGGACGGAATTAAAGAACAAGAGAGCAAAAAGTAGATTGCTGAAGAATTAGGATAAATTAAATAGCTGAGAGCTAATTACTGAAAGCCGACAGCAAAATACATACTACTTATAACTATTACACAATTTTTACACCATGAGATATAATAAGCTCCTCTTACCCCTACTGGTAAGCATCCCGTTACTTGCGCCGGTTCTGCTAAAGGGTCAGCCACAACAGGAAGAAAGAACATTGCAGAATGCTACTTTACAGCAATGTATTGACTATGCACTCAAAAACCAGCCTGAGGTAAGGCAATCTCTTATTGACGAGGAGATTGGCGAGAGGGATATTAATTCTGCCCTTTCAGGATGGTTACCGCAGATTACGGGGACCGGGTCATACAACTACAATATTAAACAGCAGACAATTGCTTTTGGCGACCAAATCGTAACAACCGGGCAGAAACACACGTCCGTGTTAGGCGGGCAGGCAACGCAGCAAATCCTGAATGCCGGACTTATCCAGGCTTCGCAATCAGCAAAATGGTACCGCCTGCAATATAAGCAGTACACCGAAAACAGCAGGATCTATACCGTGGTAGATGTAAGTAAGGCATTTTACGATATCCTTACCAGTAATGAGCAGCTAACTATCACAAATGAAAATATTGCAAGGCTGGAGAAACAGTTGAAAGATGCCTATGCTCAATATGAGGGTGGGATCGTTGATAAAACCGACTACAAAAGGGCGCAGATCAGCCTTAGTAACGCCAATGCCGACAAAAAGAGAATAGTTGAAATGTTGAAGTCGAAGTACGCCAATCTTAAGCAACTGATGGGATATCCGGCGGAAAAAACATTGGATCTTTCTTTTGATAATACGAGCATGGAAAGCGCGGTCCTTCTGGACACGACTCAACAGCTCAACTACCAGAACAGGATTGAATACAGGCTGCTGGAAACGCAGAGGAAACTTCAATCGCTTAACACCGGTTACAATAAGCTATCATTCTTGCCTACGCTGTCGGGATTTATAAATTATAATTTTAACTATTTTAACAACGACTTCGGCAGCCTCTACGACAGATACTTTCCTAACTCCGTTACTGGATTAACGTTAAGCCTGCCGATCTTTACAGGAACAAGGCGCATTCAGGAGATCAGAAAATCGCAACTTCAGGAACGCCGTATCGACCTCGATCTTGAGAATACAAAAAACCAGATCTTCACACAGTACGAAACGGCCCTTGCATCATATAAAGCAAACCTCAATGACTGGAAAACAGCAAAACAAAATGTAGAGCTGTCGCGGGATGTTTACAATACCATTAAGTTACAGTACAACGAAGGTATTAAAACGTATCTCGAACTGATGACTGCAGAGACCGATCTGAGAACGAGCCAGGTGAATTATCTCAACGCATTATATAGCTTATTATCAAGCAAACTCGACGTACAACAAGCTTTAGGAACCATTACCTTTTAACAATGAAAACTCTGATGAATAGAAATTTAGCATTTGCCTCTGTTATTACATGCGCAACCATTATTAGCGCCTGCGGAGGATCCGACAAAAAGCAACAGGGACCACCGCCCCCCCAGGCTGTACCTGTATCTGTGTATAAGGTATCAAAAGAGGAAGTAAAAGGTGTTGACACCTATCCGGGAACTGTCGTCGCACTGAACGAAGTTGAGCTGAGAGCGGAAGTAAACGGGTATATTACCAGGATTTACGTTCGCGATGGGCAAACTGTCTCGAAAGGACAGAAACTATACGAAATAGACCGGAGCCGTTATTCGGCGGCATACCGCTCTGCGCAAGCGCAGGTTCAGACTGCTAAAGCAAACCTTGAGCGGACAAGGAAGGATGCCGAACGATACACCAGACTTGCACAACAGGATGCGATTGCCAAACAGCGTGTTGATTATGCACAGGCCGACCTCCAAACCGCCCAGGCCCAGGTATCGGCAGCAGAAGCTGCACTATCTACCGCTGCCACTGATTTAAGACGTTCTGTAATTGTTGCACCAGTATCGGGAAAGGTAGGAATATCTCTTGTAAAACAAGGCAGTTTGGTTACCGCCGGATCAACGCTGATCAACACAATTTCGTCTCCGAACCCTATTGGAGTCGACATATTTGTTAATCAGAAAGACATCCCTTATTTTGTAAAGTTACAACAGGCCGGAGCAGCAAACTTTAACATCATTCTTTCGGATCAAACAAAATATAATGCAAGCGGAAAAATCCTTGCTGTTGACCGGGAGGTAGATCCACAGACAGGAACACTTAGGGTACGGGCCAGTTTTCCGAATACTTCGGGCCGGCTCACAGCCGGGATGAACTGTTCGGTGGAAGTTCCAAATAAACAGTCAGGAGAACAAATAGTAATTCCGTATGCTGCGGTTACTGAACAGTTGGGACAATTCTCGGTGTTTGTTGTAGGAGACAGCAGCAAGGTTTCGCAGAGGCAGATCACCTTGGGTATTAAAACAGAGGATAAAGTAGTTGTTCAGGACGGTCTGAAAGAGGGTGAGACTATTGTCAGCGCCGGCACTCAAAATTTAAAGGAAGGCACTAAAATACAGCCAACTGACCCCTCTAGTGCAAACCAGGCTCCGGCGCCCGGACAAAAATAATTGATTACCGTAAGAAGAATTTTATGATCTCAGAAGTATTTATAAGACGTCCGGTAACCGCCATCGTCATATCCATACTGATCGTTCTGGTAGGAGCTATTGTTATCACTACCCTGCCGATCAGTCAGTATCCCAACATCTCGCCTCCAACTGTAACCGTAAACGGCAGTTATACAGGGGCAGACGCAGAAACTGTTGAAAAAACGGTCACCACCCCTATAGAGAGCCAGATTAACGGTACTCCGGGGATGATCTATATGTCATCAAACAGTACGTCTGATGGCCGCTCAAGTATCACTGTCACCTTTGAAGTAGGGACAGATATAGATATTGCAACACTCGACGTGCAAAACCGGGTGGGCATTGCAGAACCGGCTTTGCCTGAATCTGTAAGGCGTCTTGGTGTAACTACACGTAAAGCTAACACCGATATTCTAATGGTGCTGGGGCTATATTCACCCAATGGCACATACGACCAGAAATTTATGTCGAACTACGTGAACCTTTACATCCGTGATGCTATTTTACGCGTTAAGGGTGTAGGTGACGTACAGGCCTTCGGTCAGCCATTTAGTATGCGCGTATGGCTCGATGCCAGCAAGCTGGCTCAGCTAGGACTTACCCCGGCTGATGTTTCGGCCGCTATACAGGAACAGAACATCCGTATTCCGGGCGGTACTGTAGGTGGTCCGCCTCAGCAATCGAATCAGTCGTTTGAATTTTCGGTTGTACTTGATGGCGATCTTGAGACAGAAGAGGAATTTGGAAACATCATTGTTAAAACCGGAACCAACGGCTCTATTGTTTATCTTAAAGATGTAGCGAGAATAGAACTGGGAGAATTTGCTTATTCTACCCGTGCGATGGTAAACGGGAAAACGGCATCCATGATGGCGATCAACCAGATGCCTGGAGGAAACGCAGTTGAAACGGCAGAGGGGATTAACAAAGCGCTGCAGGAGCTCAAGAAGTCGTTCCCCAAGGATATGGACTATGTAGTAAGTTACGAAACTGTATCCGTAATTGAAGCGTCCATCAGCGAGGTAATACATACGTTAGTTGAGGCGCTGATCCTGGTTACGATTGTGGTGTTCTTCTTCCTTCAAAGCTGGCGGGCAACGCTCATTCCAATACTGGCCATTCCGGTATCTATCATTGGTACTTTTATATTTTTCACGCTTTTTGGTTTCTCGATCAACACCCTTACGATGCTTGCTTTCGTGTTGGCTATCGGTATAGTGGTGGATGACGCCATTGTGGTAGTGGAAGCGGTACAGCATTACATAGACCATGAGAAGTTATCGGCTAAAGAAGCTACACGACGAGCGATGAAGGACATTACAGCTCCGGTAATTGCTATTGCCTTAATCCTCGCGGCGGTGTTTGTGCCGGTAGGATTTATTCCGGGGATGGTAGGCCAGCTGTATCAGCAGTTTGCGATAACCATCGCAGTGTCGGTGGTATTGTCGGCCTTCGTGGCACTTTCGTTAACACCTGCTTTGTGTTCTCTGTTGCTTGTGCCAATGAACCTGAACAAGGAGTCAAAAGGTGTGAACCGTTATTTCTTTAAATTTAACGTATGGTTTCACAGGACCACCAATAAGTACTCGGATGGCGTAAGATGGGCCATCAGAAAGGCTCCTTTAGTAATGATCATTCTTGTATGTATCTATGTAGGTGCCTTCGGACTGTTCAGAGCAAAGTCCGCCGGGTTTATACCAACCGAGGATGCAGGGATATTCCTGATGGGCGCGAGTCTTCCCGAAGGAGCATCGGGAGCCCGAACAGACGCTTTTCTGCAGAGAATCACAGAGACTATCAAAAAACAGGTTCCTGAAGTAAAAAACATAACTTCTATTGCCGGTATCAATATCCTTAACAGGGCGTTTAAATCTAATGCGGGGACGTTCTTCGTCCAGCTGGTTCCATGGGAAGAAAGAAACAGAACGGTAGCTGAAATTATAGGTCAGGTACAGGGCATGTTTGCAGGAAGTAAGGAAGGGAACCTTCTTGTTGTGTCTCCGCCGCCTATCCCCGGCCTGGGAGTGAGCGGAGGATTCAGTCTGCAGATTGAAGAACAGGCTGCAGGCGAAATTCAAAACTTCGTAGGATCGGTCTACAAATTCTTAGGTGCAGCAAATCAGCGGCCTGAAATTGCAATGGCCTATACACTGTTTAATGCCAATACTCCAAATTATAAGCTCACCGTCGACCGGGATCAGGCAAAGAAAATGGGAGTATCTGTTGGAAGTGTTTATAGCACGATCTCCAGTTACCTGGGCAGCAGCTATATTAATGACTTTACAAGATATGGGCGTAACTTCAGGGTAGTTACCCAGGCCGATACCACGTTTAGAAGTCACATAGAAGACCTCAATAAGTTGTATGTAAAAAACATAAGCGGCACTAACGTTCCTTTAAGCGCGCTCGTTTCTTACAAAATGGAAGAGAATGCTTCTATTATCAACCACTATAATCTGTTTCGTTCTGTTGAGATCAGTGGTAGTGCAGCTCCGGGCTACAGTAGTGGCGATGCGCTGAACGCACTGGAGGAAGTAGCGGCTCAGACACTACCGGCGGGTTATACATATAGCTTCTCAGGTTTAAGTTTGCAGGAAAGGCAGGCAGGGAACAGTACAATTCTGATATTTGGCTTGTGTATTATCTTCGTATTCTTGCTGCTTGCCGCACTGTATGAAAGCTGGTCGGTACCGTTCTCAATCCTGCTATCTGTTCCACTTGGTATATTCGGGGCTATCCTTGCTTTAATATTCTTGCCAAAACTGGATAATAACATCTATGCGCAGATTGGTCTGGTAACTTTGATCGGTTTGGCTGCAAAAAACGCCATCCTGATTGTCGAGTTTGCTAAAGAACGTGTGGACTGGGGTATGGAACTCATCGCGGCGACTATCGAGGCTGTAAAACTCAGATTGAGACCAATTATCATGACCTCACTAGCGTTTATACTTGGTATTATCCCGCTAATGCTTTCTTCGGGCGCCGGGGCAACAGCGCGGCAAACCATTGGCTGGACTGTATTTGGAGGAATGCTTGCAGCTACTCTCCTTGCCATATTCTTTGTTCCTGTGTTATTTGTTCTGATCACCAGATTTGCTTATGGCAAAAAGAAACTGGCAGAGCTACAGGCAAATTATCATCCCGAACAACATGCAGATACGTTGCATGTGAACGATGATGATAAGGACGAAGGGAACATCTGAGAGAATTGACAATGGATAGTTGATAATGGACAATTAATGGCTAATCGTATAGAGGGTGTCTTTTCAGGCACCCTCTTTTTTTACGAATATGATAAGCTGAAAAGAGTTTCTCAGATTGCAATTCAAAAGATTATAGCAGTCTTCCAAAGACAAACAAATATCCTTTTTATATATTCGTATTAAAATGGATCAGGTAAATCTAAAAAGGCTTGCGAAGGAATTGAACCTGGCTGTGTCGACAGTGTCGAGGGCTTTAAGCGACAGCTATGATATCAGCATCGAAACGAAGGAAAAAGTACTATCCCTGGCTAAAAAGCTCAATTACCATCCTAATCCATATGCCCGGAGCTTGAGGAAACGTAACAGTAATACGATTGCTATTGTTATTCCTGAAATTGCCAATAACTTCTTTTCCCTGGCGATAGGGGGAATTGAAGAAATCGCACAAGCCAATGGCTATCATGTTTTGATATACTTAACTCATGAAAATCATCAAAAAGAAGCTGCTTTTATTCGCCATCTTATGAGCGGGAGGGTTGATGGCGTTTTGATGTCTTTATCAAGCGAGACCGACGACATCAGTCATCTTCATGAACTGAAAGAATATAACATTCCAATTGTTTTTTTTGACCGAATCTGCGAAAGCATAAATACTGTAAAAGTAACAACGAACGATTACGAGAGTGGATATCAGGCAACCAAACATTTAATTGAGAAAGGATGCAGAGAAATAGGATATCTCGCTTTTTCCAAGAATCTTTCTATTGATCAGAAGAGAATGCAGGGATATATGGATGCTTTGAAAGATCAAAATATCCCTGTAAACGACGACTTCATTATTCATTGCGGCAACAATTCTGAGGAGAACTACAGCAAAATAAAATCGCTGCTGCTTTCAGAAAGAAGGCCGGACGGGATATTTGCTTCTGTAGAAGTTCTTGCGATCCTGCTTTATGAAGCCTGTAAAGAACTGAGCCTTCGGATACCTGCTGATGTGAAGGTCATCAGCTTTTCAAATCTTCGCACAGCCTCTCTGCTTGATCCCCCGCTGACAACGATCACCCAACCTGCCTTTGAAATAGGAAAACAGGCTGCCACTGCTTTATTCGGCGCTTTAGGAAAGACTGCCTCTGAACTCAGAGACAGGAAAATTGTGCTTACATCAACTCTGATTGAGAGGGAATCGACGAGGCAATTGACAAGGGACAAGGGATAATTGATAATGGACAGTTGACAAAGGACAATTGATAATGCATAGAGGGCAGTTTGCAATTGTACCCTGTGCATTATCAATTGGTCAACCCATTTCTTATCAAATGACTTGGCTAAAGCTTCCGTAAGCGCAATCTGCGGCCTTTTTCGTTGCGGCAGTGCTAAACTTCGTAAAAGCACAATATTTCAAAGCAACGAAAGCAGCCGCGAGTTTCTTTTTTGGTAGCTTTTTTCTTTGCGGTCAAAGAAAAAAGTACATGCTCAGCCGACAGTACTGCTTGTATCAATTGTCGCTCCTAACTGTCAATTGTCAATTGTTCAAGCTCCTGAGTATTCCAAGCTCGAGGCCTCTTAATTCCGCCAGGCCTCTTAATCGGCCTATTGCTGAATATCCGGGATTCGTCTTTTTATGGAGATCGTCGAGCATCTTATGGCCATGGTCAGGCCTGAAAGGCATACGCAGGTCTTTACGGCCTGCAGCCTCGCGTTTTCTCTGTTCAGCAAGCAAGGCTTTCATCACAGCATACATATCTACATCACCTGCAAGATGATCTGCCTCGTGAAAGTTCCCTTCGGCATCTCGTTTTGTACTCCTGAGATGGATAAAGTGGATCCGGTCGCCTAGTCTTTCTACCATTCCCGGCAGGTCGTTGTCTGCTCTTACACCAAAAGATCCGGTGCAATAAGTGAGTCCGTTATTCGGACTGTTTACAGCTGCGTACAACTCCTGGATGTCGGCTTCCGTACTTACTACGCGAGGAAGACCCAGAATTGGATATGGCGGATCATCAGGGTGAATGCACATCAGTACTCCTGCTTCTTCTGCCGCGGGAATGACTTGCCCAAGGAAGTGGAAAAGATTTGCTTTCAGTTCTTTCGGACCAATTTCATTATATCCGGCGAGTACCTTCAAAAATTCTTCAAGGGTATAACCCTCCTCCGAGCCGGGAAGGCCAGCGATAATATTCTTAATTAACAACTGCTTGTCGGCTTCTGAAAGCTGACTTAAATACTGTTTCGCCTTTTGCTTCTGATCCTCTGTAAATGTTTCCTCTGCACCAGGCCGTTTCAGGATGTAAAGTTCGAAAGCTGCAAAAGCTGCTGCTTCGAAACGTAAGGCTGTAGAACCATCGGGCATAGGGTAGTCGAGATTGGTCCTTGTCCAGTCCAGTACCGGCATAAAGTTATAGCAAACAATATCAATACCGCATGCTCCCAGATTAGCAAGCGTTTGTTTATAATTTTCGATGTATTGCAGATAGCTGCCCGACCGCCTTTTAATATCCTCATGAACCGGGACACTTTCAACAACCGACCAGGTTAATCCGGCGGCCTCAACTTCTTCTTTTCTTTTTATGATCTCTTCTACGGACCACACTTCACCATTGGGTACATGATGCAAGGCTGTTACTATACCTGTTGCTCCTGCTTGTCTGATATCTGCGAGGGAAACGGGATCTTTGGGACCGTACCACCTCCATGTTTGTTCTAAAGCCATTATTTAGTTATGAGATATGAGTTATGAGTTGCAGGGATATTCAGTAATCCCTCCCAAAATAAACTACCCTTTACTACTTATTACGTATTACTTATTACTTATGATACCTTCCTGATTCTTGCATCCTGTATCTTGATACTTGATACTAACTCCTACACTCCGCTGAAGGCACTGAAGCCACCGTCAATCGGTATTACTACGCCAGTAACGAATGCCGAACCTTCTCCGCAAAGCCAGAGCACGGTGCCTGTCAGATCCTCTGGTGTGCCGAAACGACCCATTGGTGTATGCGACATAATCGTATTCCCACGATCAGTGAGACTACCATCGGGATTGGTAAGAAGGCTTCTGTTCTGGTCGGTAAGGAAGAATCCGGGGGCCAATGCATTTACGCGAATGCCTGCCTTAGAAAAATGAACGGCAAGCCATTGAGTAAAGTTAGATATTGCAGCTTTGGCTCCGCTATATGCCGGAATTTTTGTAAGCGGCCTAAAGGCATTCATCGAAGAAATATTGATTATAGTAGCTCCTTGTTTTCCTACCATATCTTTGGCGAATATCTGTGTGGGAAGAAGCGTTCCGATAAAATTCAGATCGAATACGAACTTGATGCCCTCCGGGTCGAGGTCGAAGAAAGTCTTCAATCCCTCTTCAGTTGAGTTGAGATCTTCCGGATACAGGTGATTCTTCGATGTGGTTCCTTTGGGATGATTCCCTCCGGCGCCGTTAATAAGTATATCACAGGTGCCCAATAGTTCGACAACTTTAGCATGTGCAGCCCTTAAGCTTTCAGCATCGAGGACGTTGCAGGCTACACCAACGGCCTGCCCTCCTGCACTGTTAATTTCTGACGCTACTCTTTCGGCTGTTTCGGCTTTCAAATCGAGAATAGCAATTTTTGCCCCCTGAGCTGATAATGCTTTTGCCATTGTACTGCAAAGCACACCGCCGCCGCCTGTTATGACTGCAACTTTTCCTGAAAATTCTGATGACATACGTTTAATCTATTTAAAACTGATGTTTGATCAGGTAAAATTGACAAAAAAAAGTGCGCCTCCCTATGTTTCAAAGGGAATTATTTACGGAAACGATTCCGGGAAAGGTATGTTTCTTTTTCTGCTTTTACATCACGATCTACTTCCAACGGCTTCTCCCCTGCGTCTTCATATTGCCCCCATTAAGTTTGATAAAGAAACTGTCTTAACAATCTTTTATCGCAAACTTTAAAGCACACAAGGTGGGGAACTAAGCAACTAATTAAAGCTGAATATTGAGGAACAAGAGAAGATCTTTAACCGTAAGAATTCTATTGTCATCCTTCTCCGATATTTCCTTTGGCACAGGGCCTGTTAAGAATATACTGTTATCAGGTAACAGACGCTGAAGTCGTTCATAGAAAGCTTGAAAATCGGTCGAATGGATTGAATTAGTCACCCCGGTAACTACATAATCGGGCCTGCAGATATCCATTACGGCTTCAAGACTTTCGAATGGAACAGCCTGACCGAGGTAGATGGTTTTGTAGCCGCGCGCCCTTAGTGCATAGTTATAAAAAAGCAGGCCGATTTCATGCAACTCATTCTCAGGTAAAAACAGCACTACCGTTTTTGTGTCTGATTGGCTGTCAATATCCAAAGCATCAGTTGCAGCTATTAGTTTTTGCCTGATCATATTTGAAAAGAAGTGCTCCTGTGCCGGATTAATAGACCCGGTTTGCCACATAATACCTATCCGCTCGAAGAAAGGAAAGATAAACTTAATAATAGCCTTTTCAAATCCCACTTTTATGACCATAGACATGAAGGCATGGGTGAATCTTGTCTCATTCATTTCAATCAAACTCATCAAAAGGCTCTCGTTCAATCCTTCTGTATTGTCCTTCAGCAGCATAACTGCAGAGATATGATTTAATATTTCAGAAGGAGACATTTTTGATATTGCCGAAATCTTATACCCATTCTTATTAAGAAGACTGATGTTAAGCAATTGCTTTAAGTCCTCATTGGTGTAATACCTTATATTAGTACTTGTTCTGCTAGGTCTAATTATCCCGTAACGCTTTTCCCATATCCGAATTGTATGTGCTTTAACTCCTGAGAGTTTTTCAAGATCTCTGATTGAGTAATTCTCTATAATTTTCATCTTATATTATGAGAGATAGCATCTCATCTCCAATTTGCCATCTTTGCCTTCTTTATTGCAAACCGCTAATCCTATCTATTCCTGTTTAACTATTGCACATTCAAATGTAAACAAATCCATTATATTCTTTTAATAAGTAGTCCAAACAACCCAACTATGGTGTAAATAAGCGGATGCGAGTTTAACAGCTTATGTATTTTGTTTAATGTTTTTATAAAAACCCTAAACAAAATACTATATTTGAATATTAGGATATAACGCACCTAAGAATGGAGTCTATAAGAATATAGTTTATAAGAAACAATAAAGGCCTGGAATGACAGACAATACATATTTAATGGCTATAAGCGGCCATGATAAGGATACAGCCAGAACTGCTTCTTTATAGTTATCAACTACAAATATTGACCAGATGAAAGCTCTTTTTGACGAGATCAGCGCTAGATGCAGCAAAATGACGACCAGGGCGTATAGTACCTCCTTTTCGCTTGGCATACGTTTTCTTTCCCGGGAGATTCATGATCCTATTTATGCGATCTATGGCTTTGTAAGATTTGCAGACGAAATTGTCGATTCCTTTCATGGCTATCCGAAAGAACAATTGCTAAAAGACTTCCGGGAGCAAACATATACAGCTATCGATCTCGGCATTAGTCTGAATCCCATTTTGAACAGTTTCCAGCAAACTGTGCATAAATATGGGATTGAAAGGGAATTGATCGATACTTTCCTTGACAGCATGGAAATGGATCTGCATCATAACTTCTATTCAAGGCATCTGTTCGAAAGATATATACTTGGCTCGGCGGAGGTGGTTGGACTGATGTGCCTGCGGGTTTTCTGTGATAAAAATGAAGCGTTGTATGAATCCCTGAAACATCCGGCAATGAAACTAGGCTCTGCATTTCAGAAAATTAATTTTCTGCGCGATATAAAGGCCGACAGCGAAGAACTTGGCAGGCTATACTTTCCGCAGGTGAATATTAAGAACTTTACTCACTGCGATAAAATAAAAATTGAAAATGAAATAGCCGGAGATTTCAGGGAGGCCCTTGAAGGGATAAAAAGGCTTCCCAAAAGCGCACGGAGAGGAGTATACCTTGCTTACGCCTACTACCTGGTACTGTTTAATAAAATAAAACGAGTGCCTCCGCAGAAGATCATGACAGAACGGATCAGGGTTGCTAACAGTCACAAACTGGGGATTATGCTTCAAACGATGGTGCTTCAAAGAATTTAATGTTATGACGGAAGCCCACAAGAACAGCAACGCTGATCAGGTTATCCTGGTAGATAGTTCAGACCAGCAGTTAGGTAAAATGGAGAAACTTGAGGCACACCGGCAAGGGAAGTTACACCGTGCATTTTCTGTATTTCTTTTGAACAATAACAATGAGATGCTTTTGCAGCAGCGTGCGCTGGGAAAGTATCACTCAGGAGGCCTGTGGACCAATGCCTGCTGTAGCCATCCCCGACCAGGCGAGTCAACTGACGATGCCGCCTTACGACGGCTGAGAGAAGAATTGGGGATATCCTGCCCATTGACAATGTCATTTTCCTTTCTATACCACGTGAGCCTGGATAAAGGAATGTTCGAGCATGAATACGACCATGTCTATACCGGCCGCTTCTCAGGAACGCCGGATGTAAATCCGGAAGAAGTTGCAGACTGGAAATTCACATCTTTAGAAACCATTGATGATGATCTTGAAATAAGACCCTATCTTTACACACACTGGTTCCACATTGCTTATAGAAGATTAAGAGAGCTGCCCGGCTTTACTAACAACCTATAAATTCAGCAAAGCGGAACCTTCAGATAAAGAAGTCCCACGTATAACATGGCACACCTTACCTGATTCGAGGGATACAAAACTTATAGGATCAAATACCGTTTAGTACATGAAGTGATTTTATTCAGATGAAACCCTACATATATTTAACACTGTGCTTAATTTTCTTTTCCTGCGGACAAACGCGCAATAGTGAAGACAAGGCGGCTCTCGACACTGATTCAATGACGGTTAAAACTGATTCAGTTCCAGCAAACTCGAATTCCGGGACAGTTAACTCTAATCCATTGTCGGTGGAAGAGATCAAACAGAGGTATGCTATTATAAACGACAAGCTACAGCACGGGCTATTGGATTCTATATCTTTTAAGTATGACTGCAATCAGGAAAGAAACGGAACCATTACCTACTTTTCTGACAAAGGGCAACTAGCTATGATAAAGCATAGCTACAATGAATACAGCCATTTCTCTGCTGTTGACCTGTATTTCTTAAGTAACAGCACCCTGTTCTTTGCTCACTTTAAAGGAGTAAGCTGGAGCTTTGAATCAGGACAGGCAGCCGAAGGTGCAACTAAAGATGATATCACAGAACAGCGGTTGTACATAGTCAAAGAAAAACCGCTCCTTTGTCTGGAGAAAAAATATATAAAGAGGTCGAATTCCTCCAACAATCCAAGGCCAGAAGAGGTGCAGAGCAAAGAAGTGAAATGTAAATCTATTGAGCCGGTACTAAAAGACTTCCGCAAACTAATAGATTTTAAGGGCAGCACTCAACATGATTGTTTGGAAAAATAGCGTTCCTGAAATTTTACAGAATGGTTTCTTTTCCAAAGAAATAAGACCCGCTGCGCTTATCGCAAAGCCTGTTTCTCCGGCTCTTTGGGTCCCGCTACTGCACAGCCCACCGACAGTCTGCAAGCACAATTGGCCCAAAAATGGGCAAACAGTAAGACTTATACTTTGAAACTGGCAGATCTGATGCCCGAAGACAAATATGATTTCAGGCCATCGCCAGAAGAAATGACGTTCCGGGAACAGCTGCTTCACATCGCCGATAATATGACCTGGCTTTCGTCAGCTTATCTTTTTGTTGAGGCGCCCGCAAAGCGGACATTAGGGGTGAAGTTGTCGAAGGCCGACATGTCGAAAACACTCGGGGAGGCCTATGATCTGGGACTAAAAGCACATGCGAACGTTACAGATGACCAACTGGATGAGCAGGTCAAGTTATGTTGGCTGGTAAATAATTGTACCAAGGTGCTTATCTCCATATAAATAAATACCTCGCCAAATGGCTGTAGTACTATGATCTCTGCCAGCCTGTTCAAGCACATTTTCTCATTTACAACTCGTGCGGCTGCCTCAATGGCAGCAGATTTTCTTTCATACGTCATTTGAGAAGCGTTTTGACTGATTCTGAAATTCGATATTTGTTCTATCGAAAAGTCGAGCACTTGTTGCAACGCACAAGTAACTTTGAGGTATAAAAAAAACAATGTTAAAAGAACTTAACCGGGTGATTGAATATATTGAAGATCACATAACAGATGATATTTCACTCGAAATGATCGCCGATTACGCAGGTGTATCAGACTATCATTTTCGAACAGTCTTTTTTCACCTTTCAGGATTGACACTTAGTGAATACATTAAGAACAGAAAGCTATCGGAAGCAAACAAAGACTTGTTGAACGGCGAAAGAGTAACGGATGTTGCCTTTAAATATAGCTACCAATCTATGGACGGATTCACAAGAGCATTCAAAAAGTGGAGTGGCTGCTTACCGTCAGAGGTGTCTAAAAACAATATTGGCAGATCGTTCCCAAAATTATCATTCGTCATCACAATAAAAGGAGGAAAAACAATGGAATTTAGAATTGAAGAAAAACCAGCGTTCAATTTTGTAGGCGTAAGTAAACGTGTCCCCATGCAATTTGAGGGGATTAATAACGAAATATTGAAACTGGCCCAAAGTATAACAGAAAAACAGAGAATGGAAATGCGCGCCATTCAAAACCTGGCACCTCTCGAAATAGTAAATGTTTCGTATAATGCCGATCATCAATTTTTAAAAGAAGAAGGAGAGCTAACACATCTAATCGGTGTATTGACTACCATAGAGGAAACAAGCAGCCAATTAGAAAAGGTGCCGGTGGGAGCTCATTCCTGGGTAGTATTTCCAAATAAAGGGCCGTTCCCTTCAATATTACAGGAAACTATGGCCAAAGCCTACGCAGAGTGGCTTCCAGCATCCGATTTCGAATTGATAAATGCGCCAACTTTTTCATTTACGAAAACCGACTCGAATAATAAGGATTGTGCCTATAGTGAGGTCTGGATTGCTGTCCGCAGAAAATAACTGCCCTGTATTAACAAAGGCCATGTCGTACTAACATGGCCTTTGCTATAGTTTCATAAAATCTGAACCCTTTCCATCAAGTAGCCCGTAGGGGAATCGAACCCCTGTTTCAAGAATGAAAATCTTGCGTCCTAACCCCTAGACGAACGGGCCTCTTAAATTCTACGAACCGAAAGATATTCCGGTAAAACCGCGTGCAAAAATAGATTAATTATTTTTATTAGCAAATGGTATTTGACTTCTCTTTATATGAGAAGAGTGGATCACTTTGGCTGATCCACTCTCTCTCAAAACCCTTTAGCTTAGTAACCTATTTCCTTACTATTGTCATAGATTAGCCTCGACCTGCACAGTCGCCTCGTTTTAATTTTACGATTAAATATATCGGACCGATGTGGTAAAATAAAACGTGTGACACTTCACCGCTATGAAATACATAAGGTACTTTTCTCTAAAGGCTCACACCGCCCGATACTTCAATTCGCTGCCCGTTTATCCAACGCGCCTCTTCTGTACATAAAAATGCCACTACACCGCCGATGTCCTCCGGCAGCCCAACGCGGCCCAAAGCAGTTAAACCTGCTATCTGGTCGTTTACATCTTTGTTATCTCGCACGTGGCCATTACCAAAATCAGTTTCAATAGCGCCAGGTGCTACCACATTTGCAGCAATGCCCCGTGAACCCAATTCTTTTGCAAGGTACCGTGTAAGCACTTCTATCGCGCCTTTCATAGAGCCATAGGCCGAAGAACCCGGGTAAGAAAAACGCGCCAGTCCTGATGAAATATTGATGATACGCCCACCGTCATTTATAAAAGGTAGTGCTTTTTGGGTAAGGAAAAATACTCCTTTGTAATGAATATTCATAATCCCATCAAATTGTTCTTCGGTAGTTTCTGCAAACTGTGCATAAAGTGCAGTCCCTGCGTTGTTAATAAGAAAATCAAAATTCGGACTACCAGTGTGCTCCTCAAGATGTTCTGTTACCTGACGAAAGAACTCGGCAAACGCCTTTACATTGCCTGTATCCAACTGAAAAGCAATGGCTTTCTGGCCAAGTGACTGAATTTCTGCCACGGCCTCATCAGCTTTCTGCTTATTGCTGTTATAGGTGAGTATGATATCAACTCCTTTTTTCGCAAGGCTGATTGCCATATTTTTTCCCAAGCCTCGACTTCCGCCCGTTACTAAAGCGATCTTACTTTTTGTAGTTTCCATAGTTTGTTTCGTTTGTTATTTATTTGATAAACAAATGTCAGTCAAAAAGCAGAGCTCCGGTTTGCGAACATCAATCCAATTTTTACTAAAATCAAATATTGACGTTTAAGAACGAAACGAGAGCGGGGTAACGGCAGTTTGTTTTTTAAAAAAATTAGAAAAGTGTGCTACTTCCTCAAATCCCAGGCTGTAAGCAATTTCAGAAACATTCCAATCCGTTTGCTTCAACAGGATTTTGGCTTCCTGGAGCATCCGGCTACTTATAATCTCGGTGGTGGTTCTGCCTGTATTTTCCTTTAATACTTTATTAAGATGATTGACATGAATAGAAAGTCTTTCAGCATATTCTTTGGCAGACCGTAACCGGAGTTTTTGGTTGGGCGATTCAACAGGGAACTGCCGTTCCAACAGCTCAATGAAAAGGGAGATGATCCGCGCCGAAGCATTTTGGTCTGCATGTAAAGCTGTAGCCGGTTGTAGCTTCTGTCCATAATGAATGACCTCTAACACATAGTTTCGAAGCAGATCATATTTAAACTCATAGTCAGAAGCTATCTCTTTTTTCATTTTCCTGAATATCAGTCCTATTTCCTCTGCTTCTTCATCGGTAATCTCGAAGACAGGATAACCTCCTGGTTTAAAAATCGGAAGTTCATCCAGAACTATACCACTTTTGTTTTTTATTAGAAACTCGTCTGTAAATACACAAAAAGAACCTGATTGATTTTCGTCTTGAGGCACCCAGTGATAAGGAACTTTAGGAGTAGCAAATAGCAGGGCATTCCTCTTAACATCAATAACTTTATCAGCATATTCAGCTTTGTTTCTCCCTCTGATCAGGCTAATTTTATAATAGGCCCGCCGATTGTAAGGCATTGCCTGTTTCCTTTTTACCTCCTTTAGTGTTTCATAAATATCAAATACGTTAAAATGCCCTATCTCTTTATTGATACCTGGAGGTAAAAGTGTAATAATATCCTTACCAGTAAAAGCCGCAGCTTCTTTGTAAAACTCTTCTAGCGATATATTCCTGATATTCTTCAATGGACTGATTTGCAAAATTCAAAGATAGCAAATTAGAACTAGCATAGAACTGTACGGAGTATTGGAGAAAGGATTTAGCCAAAAGGACTTCTCTAGCTATAAATTTGCTATTTTTAAATCCAACAAGGCTATCTTTTATAACTACGTATGGAGAATTCAACGATCCCCCGACTGGAACTGGAGACTTTTGCACGGGAGGGCTATAAAGTTCCGATTCTGAATATAGAATATCACCCGCTCAATTCCAGATATTTTGTTATTGAGAACCGTAACAACTTTCCGATAAGAGATTATATATCACCGCAGCGCAGAAAGTTTTATAAGGTTTTCCATATGACATCTGGCACAGGCGTACTTATCGTAGGATTACACCGGTATGAAATGGGCCCGAATGAAATTGCGTTTATTCATCCGGATGAGATCATGTCGTGGCAAACAACATCCGGAGAAACGGGCGGTCATTTTTGCCTGGTCCATCCTGAATACTTCGGTCCCGACGCAGATCACGTGCTAAATTTGTTCCGTCAATATCCGTATTTTGCGCCAGACAGAGCCGTTATCCGGCTTACAGATGAACAGTCTGCCACCATCAACGGATATTTTGAAGCGATGCTAAGCGAAGACCGCGGCGCGAATGATGATAAAAAGCAAGCTATTTTACTTCAGCTCCAGATGCTCTTGCTGGAAAGCCAACGCGCAGGAAGAAATCTCGCAAAAACGACTATTTCCGAAGAGTACGGATATATCTATCGCTTCTTATCTCTGCTTGAATCTGCATTTCAGGTTCAAAAACGTGACACATACGCTAAATTAAAAACAGCAGCGGAATTTGCGAACGAGCTGCACGTTCATCCAAACTACCTCAACGCTTTAGTGAGGACCCAAACGGGTAAGACCTTAAGGGAACATATACAGGACCGCCTGCTCTATGAGGCTAAGTCGCTGCTGGTGCAAACGGATTGGGGAATCAATGAAATCAGTGACGGGTTGGGATTCTCAGGACAAGCAGCGTTCACCTCATTTTTCAGAAAGAAGACAAATACCTCACCGTCTGCTTACCGGAAAAACGCGATGATACCTGTAAATATTTGAAACTCGAAAATTCTTCTTTGTTTTGAATAAACACCATTGTGCGAGCTATGATCAAATTTGTATCACACAAACAAATGATCATAGACATGAAAACACAAAAAGTATGGTTCGTTACAGGAGCCTCAAAAGGTTTAGGTTTAGCACTGGTAAAACGATTGCTGAGTGAAGGGTATAAGGTAGCGGCAACATCCAGAAATGCAGATGCGTTACGAAAAGAAACGGGCGTTGAAAGTAGCGACTTTCTTCCCCTCGAAGTAAATCTAACCAATGACCGAAGTGTTAGAGAAGCCGTTTCGGAGATTATTGCCAAACTGGGCGCTATAGATGTAGTAGTAAACAACGCAGGTTACGGCCAGTTAGGCACCCTCGAGGAACTAACGGATGAGGAGGCACGCAAAAATTTCGATGTCAATGTATTTGGATCATTAAACGTGATCCGCAACGTTATGCCGCATTTTCGCGAAAAAAGATCGGGTGCGTTTTTTAACATTTCATCTATTGCAGGTTTTCTTGGAACGTTCCCTGGTTGGGGCATCTACAACGCCACTAAGTTTGCCGTGGCGGGCTTTACCGAAGCACTTTCAGCAGAAACCCAGTCGCTGGGCGTAACCGCCACCATCGTGTATCCGGGATACTTCAAAACCAACTTCTTACTGCAGGGTTCACTCCACACAGCAGCGAACCCTATCGAAGAATATAAGGAGGCCCGCGATTTAGAGGTGATACATAGCGATCAGATCATTGGCAACCAACCGGGTGATCCTGAAAAAGCCGCCGCTGCATTTATCAAGGTGGCTGAAATGGAAAAACGCCCTCTGCATCTTTTCCTCGGTTCTGACTCACTGGGCATGGCCCACACTAAGATAGAAGCTGTTGAGAATGATCTGACCACGTTTGAGAACATTGGCAAGTCAACTGATTTTTAGTCAGATCTCTTTACCTCTGTTCAATCCTGCCGTTAGGATCAATCCGATAAACGTTAATAATGTACTAAAAGAAGGGGGGCCTCAGGGAGGCAAATATGAGTACACCGCCTGACAAAGCTCTGATAAACCCCTTACCAGTGCCTCATCATGTCAGCATCTCGTCAGTATCTCCTCAGCATCATGTCAGACTAAAGTCTGACGAGAGTCTGACATGATGCTGAGGAGATACTGACGAGATGCTGACGAGATCAGGTTCTGGTCAGGGATTGGTCAGACATTCTATAGGTTTTTTATAAACTTTCACCCCTCTTTTATTGGTACAAAAATGCCGTTTGTTGAAAATCACGAATTCATTGCTGCTGGTGATTACCCTAAATCATGTATATTTTATTTCCTCAAATTATTTTGGGCGTGAGTTAAGAAAGACTTAAAACCTATTTCACCAAATTCTCCAGTGCCCGAGTTTCATTTCAGCTCCGCGACAAAGATACCGGCGCCCGCCAATTGCCTTATTGCAATTTACGGCTGGTGTGGTTATGCCATTTCAGTACTTTCTTTTACATTAGTGCTGGCTTCACACCTATGTACAAGTTAATGCTGTAACAACTGCAAGCCCTAACCCTCGGTAATTATAAAATGACTATGCAGACTAATATACTTTGGACCGGACGGGAATATTACTCGTTAGAAAACTGTTTGATAGAAACGAAGGCAACAGGCTCAATCATTACTTCCTCAATAATTGGGTGTTATGACGAAAGTATTTACAAAGTAGCTTATCGAATAGAAACAAACCAAAACTGGGAAACTGTATTGTTAGACCTTACTTGTCAGCATAATAGCAAGACTCAAATAATTAAACTGGAAGGCGATGGCAAGGGTAATTGGATGAATAATAGTAAAAAAGCTAACCAGTTCAAAGGATGTATTGACGTGGATATCTCCTTAACGCCTTTCAGTAACACACTTCCCATACGCAGACTTAAACTAAAGCTCAACCAGACCCGGGAAATCATGGTGCTTTATTGCGACCTTTTGGGTGGACAAATAAAGCCCGTAGGCCAGAGATATACCTGCTTATCTAATTCTGAATATCATTATGAAAATATTCCGAATGATTTTGAAGCGACAATTCAAGTTGATGAATCAGGATTAGTGGTGGATTATCCGTCATTGTTTGTCAGAACTAAGGTATTGAAAACCAACTATCGCGGAACAGGGACAAAAGTTGTGGAGAGAAGAGTAAAAGTAAGATATTAGCGGGCATAAAATCCATAAATGCACGAGTCGTTTAAAGCCCTACTTCCCTTGATTATTCCTGAAGGAGTATCCGATTATTTCCAATTGACAGATCACAAAAAAGACACTAGCGGGATTCATATTTACCTGGAAGAGATCAACTCCACTCCGGTGGAATACAAGACCAGTAAGTTGCTCTCAAAGGGCTTCTTTGATGAAGTCATTCTGCAGGACTTTCCTATACGGGGACAAGAAGTGTATTTGCATGTTAAGCGACGCAGATGGTGGAATCTGGATACAGGAAAGGTCGTTCACCGGGATTGGCGTGTTGTGGCAACAGGAACGCGGATCACCAGTGATTTCGCGGCTTTTTTAAAAGCAATCAGCCGATACCCAGCCGCATAGTCTACAGACGATGGCCTCCTTTTACGGGATCAAAGGGAAGAAGCTGCAGCGCTATTATCGCGATCAACTCAGTGAATACAAGAATTGGGAGCACTGTACCGATGCCCGTAAAGGCCTGATCTTCCCACAGAACATCGGTCCTTATCTCTCTATAGATGAGACCAGTCTTTCCCAGGGTGAGCTCTATACGGTGGTCACCAATAAAGAAGCCAGAGGCAAAAAGGGCACTCTGGTTGCCATTATGGAAGGTACCCGTTCAGAGAACATCATTCCACTGCTTCAAAAGATCCCCCAAAGACTGCGAAATAAGGTCAGAGAGATCACCCTGGATCTGGCGGGCAACATGAGTCTGATCGCTAAAAAGTGCTTCCCTTTGGCCTCTCAGGTCATTGATCGCTTTCATGTGCAGCAGTTAGCCACAGAAGCGCTGCAGGAAATACGGATCAAATACCGCTGGGAAGCCATTGATGCAGAGAATCAGGCTCTGGAAGAAGCCAAAGCAAGTAAAACAAACTATTCACCTGAAGTATTATCCAATGGAGATACCTTAAAGCAGTTACTGGCCAGAAGCCGCTATCTGCTCTACAAGGACCAGCAAAACTGGAGTGCTGAACAGGCAGAGCGGGCTTCCCTGCTCTTTGAGCGATATCCTTCCCTGGAGAAAGCCTATCAGCTAACCCGGGGCTTATCCTGGATATTCAGCAATACCAAAGATAAGCTCTACGCCTTTGCAAGACTGGCCCGATGGAATGAGAAGGTGGAGCAATCCGGCTTTAAATCTTTTAATGCCATTGCCAGAACCATCACGCTCCACCACAACAATATCCTGAACTACTTTGATAACCGAAGTACAAACGCTTCGGCCGAATCGTTCAACGCCAAAATTAAAGCTTTCAGAGCCCAATACAGAGGCGTAGGAAATGTAAACTTTTTCCTCTTCAGACTCATGAAATTATTTGCTTAGTCCACAGGTTTTGGAACAGATCCGGATCAAGCGGAATTCCTGGGGGGAAGGCTTTATTAAGCATAAATATTAGCAAGACGGAATAAGAAGAAAGCAGTATCTCTAACACCTCTGGAGGTAGCTCTGAAAGCCTTGATCTTGGCATTGAAAGATTCAGCAGCGGCGTTGGTACTTCTGTTGTCAAAGAAGTTCAGGATATATTCGTAATGGCTTTGTACCGATCTGGCTACTGTGCTGAAAGAATCAATAGCAGAAGTTTCCACATCATTATACCACATGGCCAGTCTTTTAAAAGCCTGTGTCTTGCTCTTACAGATGGTAAAGATGTTACTTAACCTGAGGGCTAACTGATAGGCTTTATGTAACAGGGGATAGCGGGGAAATAGGATGTCTGCACGTTCTTTTTGTGATGGAGTCCATTTGCTTTCGTGTTTAAAGAGCAGATATCTGCTTCGGGCCAGGAGCTGCTTGAGGGTATCGCCATTAGGAAGCACCTCAGGCTGATAGCTTTGTTTGGTTTTCCTGGCCTGGGCAATCCGTCCGTTCTCCTCTTCCAAAGCTTCCCACCGGTATCTGATCCTGAGCTCCTGAACAGCATCGCTGGCAAGCTTTTGTACATGGAACCGGTCAATGACCCGGCGGGCAGATGGAAAGCATCTTCGGATAGCTTTGGCCATATTTGCAGCCATATCCAGGGTTACTTCTTTTACTTTTTTTCTCAGGCGGAATGATATACGCTCTAAAACTGCAATGATCTGATCGGCCTGAGTGCCTTTCAGCATGGCTACAATGCTCCCTTTTCTCCCTCTTGCAGCCTTATTAGTGATTATAGTATACAATTCTCCGCCAGAGAGGGCCGTTTCATCTATACTGAGGTATTCTCCCATGTTGGCCGGGAATATCATCCATTCGGCAGCATGATCTTTCTGTTCCCACTGATGGAATGTACTGATATGATCTTTATATTGTTCCTGTAACTGTTTACCGTCAATCCTAAAATAGTGTCCCAGTTGATGACAGCTTACCGGATAATTATCCAAATATTCCTTTTAAAAAAGCGGCGAATTCTGTGGTCATCCGCGCTCCTTTCTGTACTAAATCCCAGTCTCTGGTTACTATAGTCCCTTTATCTGCTACTTCCCATCTGCGCCGTTTTATACACAAGTTTACCTTCTGGCCCCGGATAGGAAAGTCCTGAATGGTGATTTCGGGCATGAACCCCTTGGATTCCAGCTTTTGGTTGTGATATTCCTGGGGAAGGATATTCTTCTCTTCAAGATATATATGCAGGCCTGCTGCACTTTGAAGCACCTGTGTTAATTCAAAAAATTCTAAGATGCCTTTCGGTAATAATATGCTCGCTAACTGTAGGTATGGATCTTGCAAGGGTTACTCTTTTTACGTGTTATTAACTCTCCGCAAAAAAACAACTTTTCATTGTATCCCCCAAGTATTCCGCTTGATCCACAGATCCACTATCGCTAATTCTGGATCCGCGCAATACCTGACGTTGACTAAAAACCGACGTAAAACAAAAGAGGGAAGGACTCAATTGAATCTTTCCCTCTTTAGTAGCCCGTAGGGGAATCGAACCCCTGTTTCAAGAATGAAAATCTTGCGTCCTAACCCCTAGACGAACGGGCCAATATTTCCTTTTTACCGAGTCATCTCGCACGACTCTTTTTCGGTAGCGGGGGCCAGACTCGAACTGACGACCTTCGGGTTATGAGCCCGACGAGCTACCAACTGCTCCACCCCGCACTATTTTTTCCTTTCCAAATTTCCCTGATTTGACCTCCTGTGAGGCTTTTTCAGCAACCCCTCATAACTTAGGGTACCGTTTGAATTGGACTGCAAAGATAAATTTCGTTTCTTTGCAGTCCAAATCTTTTTTAAAAAAAATTTCATGACGCATAAAGCCGGATTTGTGAGCATCGTAGGTAAGCCAAATGCAGGTAAATCAACCCTGATGAATTCTCTTGTTGGAGAGAAGATGTCTATCATTACCCCAAAGGCCCAAACAACACGCCACCGTATCCTCGGAATAGTAAATGAAGACGACTATCAAATCGTGTTCTCTGATACGCCAGGCGTGATTAAACCTGCGTACGGACTTCAGGAAAGCATGATGGACGCTGTAGACGAATCGCTTGTCGACGCCGATATTATACTGCTTGTAACCGACATTAACGAACGCTACGACGAGGCAGATGTGATCGAGAAACTTAAAAATACCCTCTCGCCGGTTGCTGTTGTTATTAATAAAATCGACACGTCCTCACAGGAAAACGTTTTTGCTAAAATAGAATTCTGGAAAGAACAGCTTAATCCAAAGGCAGTTTTTGCGGTATCGGCTTTGCACGATCACAACGTAAAATCGGTAATGGAGTTCATTATAGACTACCTCCCCGAGCATCCTCCATATTACGATAAAGACACACTTACCGATAGGAACGAGCGGTTCTTTGTTTCAGAAATGATCAGGGAGAAAATATTTAAGCTCTACCAGAAAGAAATTCCATACAGCACAGAAGTTATCATAACCGCTTTTAAAGAAGAAGACAAGATAACCAGGATCAGCGCAGAAATTATAGTTGAGCGCGACTCCCAAAAGAACATCCTCATTGGCAAAGGAGGCGAGATGCTTAAAAAGGTTGGAACCTATGCCCGTAAAGACATGGAAGAGTTTCTTCAGAGAAAAATATTCCTTGAAATGTTTGTTAAGGTTATACCCGATTGGCGGAACAGGAAAAATTATCTGAAACAGTTTGGGTACGACTCATAGAAGCAAGAATTAAGAAACGAGAAAAAAATAAAACCCATAGGCGAAGCAGCATTAAGGGAACAGACATCTGATGTTACGCCCGCTCCTGTCCTATAACAATTGATCTGATAATAATTATGAGTAACATAGTAGCAATAGTAGGACGGCCTAACGTAGGGAAATCCACTTTATATAACCGTCTTACCGAAACAAGGAAAGCGATTGTAGACGACATGAGCGGAGTAACCCGCGACCGCCATTACGGATTAGCGGAATGGACAGGTAAAACATTTACTGTGGTAGATACAGGGGGTTACGTGGCCGGTTCCGAAGATTTATTTGAAATTGCCATCCGCGAGCAGGTGCTGATTGCGATAGAAGAAGCAACCGTTATCCTGTTCATGGTTGATGTTACTACAGGAGTAACCGATCTTGACGATAGCATTGCTGATCTTTTGCGCAGAAGTAAAAAACCTGTGCTGATAGTCGCAAACAAGGTAGACAATAACCAGCTTCTGAATGAGACACATCAGTTCTACAGCCTGGGGCTCGGTGAAATTTATGGCATCTCGTCTATGACGGGATCAGGAACCGGGGAATTACTTGATGAAACAATAAAGCATTTCAATGAGGAGGAACCTGAAGTTTCGACGTTGCCGAAATACGCAATTGTGGGCCGGCCGAACGTTGGGAAGTCGTCGCTTATCAACGCTCTTATAGGTAAAGACCGTAATATTGTAACTCCTATCGCCGGTACCACCCGCGATTCCATCCATATCCATTACAACCAGTTCGGTCATGATTTTATGCTGATTGACACTGCCGGACTGCGGAAAAAAACCAAGGTAAAGGAGAATATCGAATTCTATTCGGTAATGCGAACGATTAAAGCCCTTGAAGAAGCTGACGTAAGCATCCTGATGATTGATGCCGTGGAGGGAATAGAATCGCAGGACATTAACATTTTCCACCTTGCTGAAAAGAATAAAAAGGGAATAGTGATTCTGATCAACAAATGGGATCTGATCGAGAAAACTCATAAAACCACCAAAGCTTTCGAAGAGCAGATACGGGAGAAAATTGCGCCGTTCACAGATGTTCCGATCGTCTTTACATCGGTAACCGAAAAGCAGAGGATTTTTAAAGCAATAGAGGCCGCATCTAAGGTTTATGAAAACAAAAACAAGAAGATCCCTACTTCTAAGCTTAATGATGTCATGCTGCCATTGATTGAAAGTTATCCTCCGCCATCACTTAAGGGTAAGTATGTAAAGATTAAGTACATCACCCAGCTGAGTGGTTCCTCTCCCATTTTTGCGTTTTTCTGTAATCTCCCCCAGTACATTAAGGAGCCCTACAAAAGATTTCTTGAAAACAAACTAAGAGAACATTTTGACTTTAGCGGTGTTCCTATTCAGGTATATTTCCGCCAGAAGTAACAATTATCATATGAAAACGAATTTAATAATCCTTGCACTTGCCGTTTCTGTATCTATTACAGCATGCGGGGGCAACCGTGAAGAAACTGACGACAAAGATTCAATTGAGGCTGTACGGTCTGCAGATTCTATGCTTCAGAATGAACTGAATGCCGACACATCGGCCAGCAGTCTGGATAGTGTAGACACGCTCACAGAAGACAACACCGCAACAGGAAGTAAAAACAAGTAAATATCTTATATCACGGTCACTTCAACAAAGCGAGTGACCGTGACACTACATTATCTGTTGAATTAAGCACCTTATAGAATCCCAGCTCGCCGAAATAATAACGTGCGAGCATTGCTTTCATGTCTATATTAATATGCCTTTCAGCAACCTTAAAAAGCCCAGGGTTATACTTGATACCTTTGGCAGAAGCAAGAGCAAGGATTTGTTGATAATGCCCGGGACTTAATGTAAATGTCTTTACAAATTCGTCGAGCGAATCGGGGGCATGTTCTCTAATAAGAGAATTATATAGAAAATCATTCAGTACTCCCTTAGCGTTAAGCGCAAAATACATCTCATTGTATCCCAACGTATCGATAGGAACGTAAACATCGGGCATTATACCTCCTCCTCCGTACATCAGCCTGCCAGAGGCTGTTTTATAAATACGCCCTTTCTTATAAAGGCTGTCCATAAGGTGTTTTCGATCGGAATTTAGTTCGCCGTTCTTGTGCCTGTTCCATACTTCCTCAAAATAAGGACCCGGCCCCTCATCATATGGCCTTTGTATAGAACGTCCGGAAGGTGTATAATAACGGGCTACAGTTAAATTCAGCGCCGAGCCATCACCAAAATTAAACTGCTCCTGCACGAGTCCCTTTCCAAAAGATCTTCGTCCCACGATAGTTCCCCTGTCAAGATCCTGTACTGCGCCTGCAACTATTTCACTTGCTGATGCTGTATTCTCGTTAATAAGTACAACTAATTTACCTTTTTCAAATTTCCCTTCGGGCGTGGCAAAATAATCGGTTCGTGGTTCATGTGCACCCCTGGTATAAACTATTAGTTTTTTTTCTCCAAGGAACTGATCAGACAAAGCAGTAGCAGCGCTGAGATATCCGCCACCATTTTCGCGCAGATCCAGCACAAGACTCTTCATTCCTTCCTTCTTCAGTCTTTCGAGTTCGGCAATGAAATCGTCGTCGGTATGCGCACCGAACCTGCTGATCTTCACGTAGCCAACATCCTTGGTAAGCAAGTAGGCAACATCTATGCTGCTAACGCTTATCTTATCCCTTATCACCGAAACAGTCTTATAGGCTTTCAAGCCTGCTCTTCTGATAGTAAGCCGCACGGCAGTGCCGCGTCTGCCCCGGATAAGTTCGACTATCTTTTTGTTTGTGATATCTTTTCCTGCAATATTGTTGCCGTCGATCTGAATCACGCGATCGCCTTCGCTCAAACCTGCTTTTGCAGCCGGCCCATTCTTATTCACACCAGTTACCAATAGCGTGTCGTTCAAAAGATGATATTCAATCCCGATGCCATTGTAGTTCCCTTCAAGATCCTCGGAAAACAGACGTGCATCAACAGGCGGCAAGTAGGCAGAATGAGGATCAAGGTTTTTCAAGAGCTCATTTATCGTCAAGTCCTGCAAGGAATCAACATTCACGGGATCAACATAATTATCTCTGATCAGGCTAATTACCTTTTCTACTTTTCCGTCCCGGCCACCTGTTAGGAATGGAATGAACGTCCCGTTTCGCGAATTACTGTTTTCCTTTTGAAATTTCGGACCCAGGATCATTCCCAGCACTAATGTTCCTGCATAACAGCCCGCTATTAATAGATTATTCCTCGTCGACAAAGCCTTGTTTATTTCTGTTGCTAAATTACTATAACTACAGTCATTAATAGATGAAAAATGCAAATAAAAAACAAATAGACTGTATTTTTTACATTTACATGCGCGCTGTTTTTTATAACGTGGGGAGGCAACAAAATAATGTATAAATAGTTAACTAATTATACACTCCGGCACTTGCTGCCGTGATTAAAATAAAGAAAAAAGAGCACGAGAATAATTTATCCATAGGTTTCTCTTTAACTTTGTATTTAGATATGCATGAAATAGAACCTTTTTATCGATGGCGTGATGATTATGTAGCTGCGGAAGATGACCGGTCTCCCTTCTATCAGACAGAGTATAGTGAGTTTGAGTTCGATAAAATGATTTACAACTACTATATCCATCCCCAGTGGGATTATTTTGGATCCCAAACACTTTACTTAAAAATCCTTTATGCCGATTACGATAAACAGTATGCCATTATAGAATTTATCGGCGAATGGAATGACACCATTTACAACGACATTATGCTCCTCAAACGTGAGATCATAGAACTCATGATAAAGGAAGGGATTAATAAATTCATCCTGCTGGGCGAAAACATCTTAAACTTTCACTCTTCCGACGACCTGTATTATGAAGAATGGTTCCAGGACGTCGAAGACGGCTGGATTGCAGCCATAAACTTCAGGGACCATGTTATAGACGAGTTTAAAAGAAGCAACATCGATTACTACATCAACTTCGGCGGAGAACTTGATAATATCATATGGCGAAATCTTAAGCCTGTTCAGCTATTTAAAAAAGTAGAAGAACAACTAATGAAGAGACTGTACTGAACAGTTCAAAAACCAGACATCAGATAGCAAACGTTGCATAGCCATGTCCGGAGGCCGGGCCTGGCTGCCATAATTTGCATTTCATCAAATTATATCGCATTTTTGTAATGCTTATTGAGAAAGACGGAGGGAGTAGACCCTGCGAAGTCTTAGCAACCTGTGCTTACAAGGTGCTAAATTCTATTCTTTGCCAACACTATTCAGGTAAAGAGAAGATAAGTTAAAGTCAGAATCCGGAGGATTTTCGATAAGCCATTAGTAGCAAGTAGCAAGATATTAGTATCAGGAGAAGGTTACGCCAAAAGCATTAAAACCACCTCCCATTCTGATACTATCTAAAAGCCATATCTTGATACTTGATACCTGATACTTGATTCAAATGGACATTAGGAAAGAATTACAAAAACGAATTCTCGTGATTGATGGCGCTATGGGAACGATGATCCAGCGCTATCAGCTTACCGAAGAAGATTTCCGTGGAGAACGGTTCAAAGATCATCCCTGCGATGTGAAAGGCAACAACGACTTGCTCAATCTGACCAGGCCTGATGTGATCAGGGAAATCCATGCAGAATATTTAAAGGCAGGTGCTGACATTATTGAAACCAACACATTCAGCACGCAGCGTATATCCATGGCTGACTACCAGATGGAGCATCTTTCCTATGAACTTAGTTATGAGGGCGCCCGTATCGCAAAATCTGCCGCTGCAGAATTTACTGCTGCTAACCCCAACAAGCCACGATTCGTAGCGGGAGCCATTGGCCCTACAAACCGTACTGCATCCATGTCGCCCGATGTTAATGATCCGGGCTACCGTGCTGTATCATTCGACGATCTGGTCGAAGCGTATGATGAGCAGGTAAGGGGCTTGGTAGACGGCGGAGCTGACGTCCTCCTGATCGAAACTATTTTCGATACACTAAATGCAAAAGCAGCCATTTTTGCAATTAAAGAATATGAAAAAGTGATCAAAAGGAAGCTTGAGATCATGATTTCGGGCACCATTACAGATGCGAGCGGCCGTACTTTGTCGGGGCAGACAGTAGAGGCATTCCTCAATTCCTTAAGCCATGCAGGTCTCTTAAGTATTGGTCTTAACTGTGCACTCGGAGCTAAAGAAATGCGTCCGCATATTGAGGAACTTTCAGTGAAAGCTCCATGCTTTATTTCAGCATATCCTAACGCCGGACTTCCTAACGAATTCGGCGCATATGACGAAGTACCCCACGAGACAGCACATCTCCTCGAAGATTTCATTTCGAGTGGCTTTATCAATATCGTGGGAGGCTGTTGCGGTACCACCCCCGATCACATAGGTTGTATTGCGGAGAAAGCAGCAAAATATCCTCCAAGGAAGATTCCTGAAGTTGAACCCTTCCTCCGGCTGAGTGGTCTTGAGCCAGTGACAGTTACTCCGGAAA
The DNA here is from genome assembly GCF_006716645.1 of Arcticibacter tournemirensis. Classification (NCBI taxonomy): domain Bacteria; kingdom Pseudomonadati; phylum Bacteroidota; class Sphingobacteriia; order Sphingobacteriales; family Sphingobacteriaceae; genus Arcticibacter; species Arcticibacter tournemirensis. Next base: position 294,733 of record NZ_VFPL01000002.1, read on the forward strand.
CCAATTTTATTAATGTAGGTGAACGGACAAACATTACGGGCTCCCCTAAATTTTCAAAGTTGATCCTGAACGGCGACTACGAGGCTGCACTGGCAGTGGCACGGCAGCAGGTTGAAGGCGGAGCACAGGTTATTGACGTAAATATGGACGAAGGCATGCTCGACTCGGAAGCAGCCATGACTAAATTTCTTCATCTGATAGCGTCAGAACCTGACATTGCAAAACTTCCAATCATGGTCGACTCCTCCAAATGGAGTGTCATCGAAGCGGGGCTAAAGTGCCTTCAGGGGAAAGGTATCGTAAACTCTATCTCTCTTAAGGAAGGCGAAGAGAACTTTATTGCTCACGCCCGAAAGATAATGCAGTACGGAGCAGCGGTTGTGGTAATGGCCTTTGACGAACAGGGACAGGCCGACAACTATGAGCGTCGTATAGAGATTTGCAAGCGAACTTATGATATTCTTGTTAATGAAGTTGGATTCCCGCCGCAGGATATTATTTTCGACCCCAACATTCTTACAGTAGCTACCGGGCTCGAGGAGCACAATAATTACGCAGTCGATTTTATAAAAGCCACCCGCTGGATAAAACAAAATCTTCCCTATGCGAAGGTAAGCGGCGGTGTTTCGAACATTTCCTTCTCCTTCAGGGGAAATAATGTAGTTCGCGAGGCAATGCATTCTGCCTTCCTCTATCACGCTATTAAGGCGGGTTTGGACATGGGCATCGTTAATGCCGGAATGCTTGAAGTGTATGAAGAAATACCCAAAGAGCTTCTCGAAAGGGTAGAAGACGTGCTCCTTAACAGAAGAGCTGATGCAACCGAAAGACTCGTTGATTTTGCCGAAACGGTAAAAACCAAGGGGAAAGAAATTGTAAAGAACGAAGAATGGAGGAATGGCAGCGTCGAAGAAAGATTATCCCACTCGCTGGTTAAAGGCCTCATAGAATACCTCGACGACGACGTCGAAGAAGCCAGACTAAAATACGATCGTCCGCTCCAGGTAATAGAAGGCCCGCTGATGGATGGCATGAACATCGTTGGCGACCTCTTTGGTGCGGGTAAGATGTTCCTGCCCCAGGTTGTTAAGTCGGCTCGTGTGATGAAAAAAGCCGTGGCCTATCTGCTGCCATTCATTGAAGCGGAGAAGCTTAAGAATCCATTGGATACCAGCTCCAGCTCGGCTGGAAAGGTATTGATGGCCACTGTAAAAGGCGATGTACATGACATTGGAAAGAACATCGTTGGGGTAGTACTCGCCTGCAATAACTTCGAAGTGATCGACATGGGAGTAATGGTACCGGCGCAAAACATTATCCAGCGAGCAAAAGAAGAGAATGTTGATATCATTGGGTTAAGCGGACTAATTACTCCGTCTCTGGATGAAATGGTTCATTTCGCGAAAGAGATGGAGCGTGAAGGATTCACCCTGCCGCTGCTGATTGGCGGAGCCACCACATCCCGTATTCATGCCGCAGTAAAGATCGACCCGAATTATTCAGGAGCAGCGATACATGTTCTGGATGCATCAAGAAGTGTAACTGTTTGCAGCAATCTGATGAATTCCGAAACCCGCGACTCATATATTAAGGGCATAAAAGAGGAGTATGCAAAAGCCAGGGAGGCGCATTTGAACAAGCGTTCCGACAAACGCTATAAGAGCATTGATGAAGCCAGGGATAACCGCTTTCAGATCAACCTGGATGATGTAGTTCCAACCCCGCCTTCGTTCCTTGGCACAAAGACCTTTGATAACTTTCCACTTGAAGAACTTGTTCCGTATATCGACTGGACTCCCTTTTTTCACACCTGGGAGCTCAGAGGTAGCTATCCGAAAATATTCAACGATCCGGTAGTGGGCAACGAAGCGCAGAAACTCTACGACGACGCCCGGGCATTGCTTGCTCGGATAGTAGAAGAAAAACTTCTTACAGCTAAAGGCGTTATCGGCTTCTGGCCCGCCAGCTCAGTAGGCGACGATATTGAGTTATTTGTTGAGGATTCCACAACCCACAACTCGCAGCCAGTCATCATCCATACCCTCCGGCAGCAGACAGAAAAAGTAAAGGGAGAGCCTTATTACGCTCTTTCCGATTTTATCGCACCAAAAGAATCGGGAATACAGGATTATTTTGGAGGCTTCGCGGTTACAGCTGGCATTGGATGCGACGAGTTGGTTGCCCGCTTCGAGAAGGATCACGACGACTATAACAGCATTATGGCGAAGGCACTTGCCGACCGTCTGGCCGAAGCATTTGCCGAGAAAATGCATGAATTAGTACGTACCGATTATTGGGGTTATGCTCAAGATGAGAAGTTAAGCAACGAAGAACTGGTAAAAGAGAAGTACCAGGGTATACGGCCGGCACCCGGATATCCTGCCTGTCCCGATCATACCGAAAAGCGCACCCTGTTCAGCCTGTTAAATGCTGAAGACAATGCAGGTATGCACCTTACAGAGAGTCTCGCCATGTACCCGGCAGCATCGGTAAGCGGCTTCTACTTCTCACATCCTCAGTCACGTTATTTCGGCTTAGGTAAAATAACAAAAGACCAGGTAGAAGACTATGCCCGCCGCCGTAACGAACCCGTAGAACTTGTAGAGAGATGGCTGGGACCGAATCTGGCGTATTAAAATTCAGTATCAAGTATCTGGTATCAGGTATCAAGATTATATTTGTAAAACATAAGTTCTAAATGCATCATTTTAATGATCTAAAAGTCTGGAAGCAAAGTATGGAGCTTTGCAAACAGGTACATTATCTTGTCAAAGGATTTCCAGCAGAGGAAAAATATGTTTTAACTTCTCAGATAATGAGATCTTCCATCTCCATACCCTCGAATATTGCTGAAGGATGCGGAAGAGGAACCAATAAAGAATTGGGCCATTTCTTACAAATAAGCATGGGGTCGGCATTTGAGCTTGAAACACAGTTTATTCTGGCGCTTGAATTTTCGTATATCACGGAGGACGAGCATATTCTAATTAAGAATAAGTTATCAGAAATTCAAAAAATGATCTATGCATTTCACAAAAGCCTCAATATAAATTAATCACCATGTCTTGATACTTGTATCTTGATACTTGCTACTAGAATAAATGAAAATCACCGAACATATCGCCGGAGCAAACGGCAAAGCACTTTTTTCATTCGAATTACTTCCGCCCGTTAAAGGGCAGAGCATACAGCAGATCTATAATGCCATAGATCCTTTGATGGAATTCAAACCTCCGTTTATAGACGTTACATACCACCGAGAGGATTACATCTATAAACAACATCCAACGGGTTTGCTTGAGAAAGTCACGTACAGAAAAAGGCCTGGTACAGTGGCTATTTGTGCTGCTATTATAAATCGTTATAAAGTAGATGCTGTTCCACACCTCATTTGCGGAGGCTTCACAAAAGATGAAACGGAAAACGCACTCATCGACCTTCAGTTCTTAGGCATCGACAATGTCCTCGTACTGCGTGGTGATGCCCGCAAAGCCGATCCTGCGTTTATGCCAACTCCGGGCGGACATTCATATGCATGCGAACTTTTGCAGCAGGTGGTAAATATGAATAACGGAAAATACCTGCATGAAGACCACGACTCCAACAAGACTAACTTTTGCATCGGGGTGGCCGCATACCCGGAAAAGCACTTCGAGTCGCCCAACCCGGAAACGGATTTTAAATACCTCAAGCAAAAGGTCGATATGGGAGCCGATTTTATAGTGACCCAGATGTTTTTCGACAATCAGAAATACTTCAGCTTTGTGAATCGCTGCAGGGAAAATGGCATCAATGTGCCCATCATCCCGGGATTAAAGCCCATCACCACCTCAAAGCAGCTTATCAACCTTCCAAAGATCTTTCATATCGACATACCCCTGGAATTGAGCGAAGCAGTGTCGGGTTGTAAGACAGAAAAAGATGTAAAAGATGCAGGCATCGAATGGATGATACACCAATGCAAAGAACTGATAGAATTCGGCGCTCCGGTTTTGCACTTCTACACCATGGGCAATCCCGAACCGACATACAGGATCGCGAAGGAAGTTTTTTAAGTATGTATTACGCCAACCGATATTATTGGGGAAAGATTCCATCGCTTGACCAGCGCCATCTGCACTCTGTGGTTACTCAATTACAAAACTGAATACTGTTTCAAATCCATTTCCAGTTGCTCCGGCGACTGGAAATGAATACTCTCTATACCAAGACTTCGCGCGGCTTCGACATTGCGCAGGTTATCGTCTATAAACAGGGCCTCTTCCGCCTTTAGGTTATAGCGATCGAGTAGTAACTGGTAGAACTCAGGGAAAGGTTTCCTAAGCTTCTCGGCACCCGAAACCACCACGCCATCAAACCAGTTCAGGAACTCAAAACGCTTTACGGCGATTGGATAGGTTTCGGCCGACCAGTTGCTGAGAGCATAGATCTTATAATTTCCTGAGTCCTTCAATCGCTTAAATATCTCTACTGTCCCGTCAATGGCTCCCGCCAGCATTTCTTCCCAACGGCCATAATACGCCCTTATATTCTCCTCCTGATGGGGAAACTCTGCAACCAGTAACTCCGTCGCCTCCTTCAGAGAACGCCCTCCATCCTGTTCCTCATTCCATGCTGATGTACAAACATTTTCCAGAAAATAATCTATATCAGCTTCGTTGCTGAAGATCTTTTTGTAAAGATGCTTAGGGTGCCAGTCAATCAGCACTGCTCCTAAATCAAATATTATTGCTTTAATCATAACATTAATAGTTGTGAGTTATACGTTGTGAGTTGCATGTTCCGGGTTGTAGGCTTTCTAAAAACGCCATAAAACCCTCTCCATTATACCACAACTTATTTTAATATAACCCCTGGAAATTAAACTATCATCCTGCGCAGCCTCTCGAGTATCGCCCTGCATTCTGAGACCCGCAACCTGCACCCGCGACTTACAACTTACGACCTACAACTCACTACCCATTAAATACTCCTTAAAACCAGCAAAATCAACTCCCAATTCCACTGACTGTTTAGGTTTCCCGAGAAGAGTTTTCACCTGTTCAGGAATAGTAATTTTGCCCGCCATTTCACCTTCATAAACGTCCGGAAACTTACATGGATGCGCAGTTGACAGAAATACAGCAGTACTGTTGTCATCACCTGACGACTTTCTGTAATCGTTGATTGCAGCCCAGGCAATGGCGGTATGCGGACAAACAACGTAGTCGTATTCATCAAAAATCGTCTGCACGGCTTCACCTGTTTGAATATCGGTATAACTTCCAG